>JAJVIP010000026.1 GCA_022072025.1 Elusimicrobiota bacterium | reverse complement strand
TTTGTCACCTGGCTCCTATGGGAACCTCTCGGCCTCCCAACTCAGGATAGCTACGAGTCTTCCTGGCCTTTAACTCGACGGGTCTTTCACCCGCTGGTTCGCGACAGCTTTCTGGGCGCGCCATGGCACGATTATAGGATTTGTGCTTCGCGAGAAATACAATGGGAATCATAATTGTTATGTTCCTATTTATTGCCGTCACTTAAGTTCAAACTGTATCGGCAATATCACCTTGCATGCGACCGGATTTCCATTGGCGTCGTAGGCTGGCGTGAAGGTGGCATTTCGAAGTTTTTCAAGTGCGACGCTGTTGAGCGCTTCGTACGCGCCTTGGAGCAAGCGAACATCCTGAACCTTGCCACTGGAGTCAATCAGAACCGAAAGAACAACCCGGCCATCTTTTCCTTGCGCGCGAGCCACTGACGGGTAATCTCTCTCCGATATTAAATTCCCGATCCATTTTGGTTTCCGAGCCGCTTGAGAAACGGGGATATAAATCCCAGTCCCCTCTGTTGACCCACCAAATCCGGACCCTGATTGCTGGCGGTCACACGGCTCTGGACAAGCCACCTCTTCGGGAAGGCTTTGTTTAACCTCGGACACATTTGGAAGAGGCGGCGGAACCGGAGCCCTCCCTTTTTTGGGAGTTGTCCAGCTTTCTGAGCGAACACCGCCTCGTCCTCCCGGGTTCGGAATGGCCGGGACCAAAGACGACATAGACAAATCCAGTTCTGCCAAAATCGGAGCCGAATGCCGCGCCATGAAAAACGTTTTCACGGTCAACCCGATACCAATATGGAAAATCGCCGACAGAGCGATCCCCAACGCGGGTTTGTTTATTCTTGAAACAAGGCCAGTCATTTTTCCGAGGCCAGCGCGACTCGGGTCACGCCCGACTGTTTGATGAGATCCAATATCCGCACGATTTCTCTGTACGGAAGCGCCTGATCGGCCGCCAGCGTCACGCGAACACCCGGGTTAAGCTTCGCTTCGCGTTCAAGATTGGCTTTCAGTCCATTGGCATCGACCTGATTCTCCAATAGAAAGATGTCGCCCGCCTGATTCAAGGAAACGGTGAGGCTCGGGGTGGCCGATCCTTCTGCGGTCGCCGCCTTCGGCAAATTAATCTTCAAGCCGGAATCCGCCACGAAATGGGCAGTCACCATGAAAATGATGAGAAGAACGAGCATGATGTCGACGAGTGGTGTGACATTGATACCGGTCACCACCCCATCCTGATCCGTGTCTTGCGTCATAGGGGTCTCCTACCTGAGTGCCGGTTCGGGAATTCGTTTACGCTGAAGTCCCGAATGCTGCTCATCTTTAAGATAGGCCTGCATCATGTGGATCAAGCTTTGGGCGTTGGATGAAATTCGTCGCAAACGTGTCTGAAAATAGTTATTTGCGACAACCGCTGGAATGGCGACTAAAATTCCAAAGGCGGTCGCGATCAGAGCGGAGGAGATCCCCGACATGACGACTGAAACGCCGGAACTCCCACTCATCGCTAGATCATTGAAGGCTTTAATAATTCCCAGCACTGTCCCAAAAAGACCGATGAACGGCGCATTGTTTCCGAGCGTCCCCAAAACAATCAGATTTTTTTCAAGTTGGCCTCGCTCCAGAACGAGGCGTGAGGTCATACTCTCTTCAATAGAAGCCGGCCCTTTTTGAAAATTGATGATTCCAGCAAATGCCACACGCGCCTCAACCGAGTGAAACTCTTGAGCTAGTTTTCGCGCTCCCGCCACATCGTTTGAATCGAAGCGTCGCCCCAACTCATCCAGGAAGCGAGGAAAGTTAATCCTGTTACGCCGAAACGTCCACCACCTCTCAAAAATGACGCCAAGTGAAACCACGCTTGCACCCAGAAGAATCCAAAGAACCCAGACATCTCCGATGAGTGCTAATTTTTTAAATATTTCTGACATAAATATCTCCTATGAATTTGATTCTCTATGAAATATGAATTTCGTTTTTTTCACGAGCGCATCGATGAGCAGAATGGCGAAGAGTGAAAGCCCAGCAATGGGAACCATCACACAAAAAAGGCCGATGAGCGCAATGAGGCCTCCAGGGAAACGAGCATTGGCTGAAGGTTGAGGGGCCGCCAACAACGCGCCAGTCGGGCGGCGTTTCCACCACATCATGAGGCCGGTCACGGCCAATCCGAACACCCCCAATGCGACCAGAGAGTTCAAAATCTGATTCCAAACTCCGAACCACGTTCCTTCATGCAGAGCGACTGCCATCAAAACGAATTTCCCTATGAACCCAAAATCTTTCCAACGGTAATCGGCAATAACCTTCCCCGTTCCCATATCGACATGAATATAGGCGCGGTCTTGGGGGCGCGGCGCTTTCCATCGAATGACAGCGGCGGAACTGGGATCTTTAGGAAGAATAATCTGAGCGGGGGCGCCTGGAAGCCGCTCACGTGAAATTTCAACCAATCGATCCAGGGGAAGTGGTGTTTGACCTGGAAGGATTTCCGATTTGAAGGGTGACCCGCCAAATCCGGGCGGAGAGCCGGTTCCCGTGGCTTGCCCGATTCGACCAAGAAGTTTGCCGGTAATCCCCGTCCAAGGAACACCGGTGGCAAGGAACAGAAAAATGAGCGCCGACAAGTAGAATGCGGGCACGGCATGAATGTCTTTCCAGAATCCTCGCCCTGTCAACGAAAACCGAGGCCATAAAATCCCCGCGTACCCATTTTTGTTTTTGGGCCACCAGAGAAAAAGTCCCGTCGCGACCAGAATAAACGCCCATCCCGCGGTTAACTCCATGATGATCTCGCCAGGTTTTCCCAAGAGAAGCGTGCCGTGAATATCATGCGCGAGTTGCATGAGCGTTCGATCCGATCGTTGGGAACCAACAATGGATCCGTCGTGCGGATTCACATAAACAATACGCGGTCCCTCATCTTTTGATTTTAGAAACACCTGCATCGATTTTCCGGGGCCGGAACTCGGGGTCACATATTGAAGCCGTGAGCCAGGATTGGATTGTAAAGCGGAGTCCAATTGCTGCTGAGCGCTCACCACTCTTTGTTCCGCCGGGACATCCAGCCACTTCTTGTAAATAACCGGTTCAATCTGGGGCTTAAACAAGTAAATGAGTCCCGTCACCGCCAGCGTGATTAACGTCGGACTCAAAAAGAGCCCCGCAAAAAAATGCCAGCGCCATATCTTCGAATAACTTTCATTCATATCTTTCTCCAAAGAAACACCTCCCCCCCCCAAAAAACTGGGGAGAGGAGATACTCTGATGCAACGTTCGGTGAAGGGGTATTCACCGTTAGAAGGCCAATTTGATTCCACCGAAGTACGACCGGTCGGTTCCCGCAAAGAAAGCACGGCTGGACGACGCCAAGCTGGTTGGGGTGCTCGTCGGCGAATCCGCGACAACCAGCGATGATCCGATGTATTTCTTATTGAACACGTTCCGAACGTCGAAGAAGAAGGTGACGGACTTGAACATCGCGCGCTCAAGCGGCTTTGAGGCGTGGAGATTGGCGTTCCACACGACATAAGACGGCTGCTCGAACGTGTTGCTGTTGTTGATGTAGAACTTGTCCACCCAATTGGCTTCGATGAAACCGCCGGCCGACAACCGGTTGTTGATTTTTGCGGTGTCGTATCCGAGCCGTGAGTTAAGCTGGAACCGCTCGACGCCTGGAATTTTCTTACCTTTGCGGTCGACGGCCGCCGTCGTGGTGCTCAACTTCTCACTGAATTCAGTGTATTCATGGTCATTAAACGTGAACGCCGAGGACCAGAAAAATCCGGCCAACGGATAAACGTCGATTTTCGCTTCCACTCCTTGATGTCGAGAGCGAGGGGCGTTGCTCGTGTAGCTGCTGGTTCCCGACGTTCCGGCGGGAGCCTGCGTCACGAACTCGTCGTAGAAAAGTTCGTAGTAACCGGTCAGATCGAGATCCACAAATCGAGTGATGCTTGTTTTTCCACCCAATTCAAACCCGGCGTTTCGCTGGGGTTTCAAGCTCGTGTTATTGCCCGCTGTGCCATCGGGCGTTGTTGTCAGGTTGGAGAAACTGGGAATTCCATATCCCATCCCGAACCGTCCATGCAACTCCGAATGTTCATTCGCTTTATAGATCACGGCCAGTTCCGGCGCGGCGTTGTTGATGCGACGGTCAAACCCGACGCGGGAATAAGTCTCAGCCGCCGTTCGTGTTTGGACATTTCCTTTAATTCGTGATGTTTCGAGGCCCAGCCCCGCGATGCCGGTGGTTCGTTCGGCGACTTGAACTTCTTCCCGAAAACGCGCACCGACGTTTTGATGATATCCCCGCGTATTTGAGATGAGATAACCGCGCGTTCCATTTCCGTCGGCCAGGTTCTGGAAGCTGTTTCCTTCCTGGTCCATGTAATTGAAGAAGAGACCCGCGAAATGTTTCGCTTCTTTCCCAAACAAACTCCCCTCATGCGTCACATCCGCGAAGGTTTGGAAATTCGGATTGACGTTGTCCGTAATCTGGCTGAAGGTTTGATTGATGTCTTTCACATCGTAGGTCCCCATGATCCGGTAGCCCGTTTTCTCAGTCGCCTGATATTCATATCGACCGCCGATGATGGTTCTACGATCATCTCGATTTTGATCGGCCCGGGTTGCGGTCACGGTTCCGGCGGCGGTGCCGGTCGTTTCGCCTTCGTATTGGGGATTGGCGTTGAACTGATTGAGCGTTAACCGGTTCGGCACGTCTGCCCGAAGATTATTATTGAGGAACTTAAATACAAACGTCCGTTGAGAGTCCGGTGTAAAACGCATATTGAAATTCTGCGTGTCGGTGCCGAAATGACTGTGATCGATGTAACCATTCGCGCCGATGACACTGCCAAAAAGCGAATATTCCAAACCTTCCGTTCTCTGGCCAAGCTGCACATAGTTATTCCAGTAATTGTGGCTACCCACGGTCGATCCGAAGTCGAAACCTTGGATGTCCCTGCCTTGACGCGACCGGAAATTCACAACACCGCCCAGCGCATAGTTGTCATAAAGCGAAGAGGACGGCCCGCGAATAACATCCACGCCTTCATACGCATTGGGATCATGCAAGTCGGTTCGCGACAAGCCGTCGGACTGCGTTACGGGAAACCAATCCTCAAACATCTTGATGTTGCGGACCGCGAAGTTCACCTTCGCGCCGGAACCGCGGATGGAAATACCCACGTCGCGCGGGCCGTTTCCTTGTTTGAGGAGGACACCTGGCGAGGTGTTCACAATGTCCTTCAGACTGAAGGCGTCGGTGTTTTCGAGTTTTTCCCGTCCGATTTTTCCAATAGAGCGCCCGCCGGGATTGTGCTCGATGCGGCTGCCGAGGACCTCTATGGTATCGAGGGTAATGGTTTCATCGGATCCAATATCCTCTTGAGGTTGGGTTTCCGCGAAACAAGGCACGAGGTGTGATGAAAGAAGCAGTGAAATTCCGATGAGGAATCTCCCGCTTCTAATTTTTGATTCAGATGACATGAAATTCTCCTTATGATTTGAAACAGGCGCCCTTGCTTCTCAATGGAGAAGCAACGGACACAATTAGCAAGATTAATTAGATAGGGACTTAGGGTTGCTTAGTACACCGGATCATAAATTCGTTCCGGATTCTAAAATTGTCATCCCGAGCGTAACGAGGGATCTCTACGGGATTTATATACCCAAGAGATCCTTCACTGCGTTCAGGATGACTTCGCTGGCTTCACAAGCCGGAACGAATTTATGATCTGGTGTACTTAGGCAGGACGACTGCGAGGAGGTGGGGTTGGAATCTCCACAGGAGCTAAAAACGAAAGGCAAAGCGAAGATTCAATAACCGCTTCCTTGGATGATCTGGACAATGGTTTAACATCGCCCAAAATTGCGAGTCGGGGGTTCGGCCAAACGCCTTCGTTCTTTAAATTCATAATTCCAGCGGGCGGTGCGCCCTGCAGACTGCAAATGGAATTTGGTTGATCACAGGATTCGACTTTTGGCTGCTCCTGACTTCGCTTCATCGAGCAATGCGATGCAGCTTCGTCCTTCATCTTTTTGATTAATGGCTTGCACATCTCCGGACAACAACAAACGTGACCGCAAATAACGCAGTCTTCAGGTTTCGGTCGAGAGGCTGATACTTGAAGAGGGTACGAACTCACAATCATCAAGCCAGCCAAGAAAACATGGATAAACTTTTTCGTCATCATTGATGGAGCATTGTACCTTTCTTATCAATCCTCCAGCAGACTCCGAAGCATCCAAGCCGTTTTTTCGTGAATGTGCAATCTCTGCGTCAATGAATCCATCGTGGCTTGATCGCCGACTTTTTCGGCGGCGGGAAACGCCTTCGACGCGGTTTTGCTGGTGATCTCGTGACCTTCTAAGAGTTGCCGAATCATATCCTGAGCTTTCGGAACTCCAACCAAACATAGGCAGTTTGTCGGCCGGGCGGAAAAAATCCAAAGTGGTTTTTTGAATTTTCTTTTTCAATCCCGTTGGGCATGATCCATTTCCCTTCGAACGCGGGTAAGTTATTCTCAACATCTTGGGATAAGTATTAATGAGGGGTTGTGATTAAAATGTGACAAGAAAAGGGTAATCACATGAAAAGCTTCACTTTCGCCAACCCATGCTTTATAAGGTCGGCCTTGCTCTTAATCTTGATTGGAGGGACCAATGCAACGGGCTACGCATGGGCGAGATGCTCAACTTGGACTTGGTCGACGTGGATTTCGACAAACATCAGCTTCGAATTACACCGAAGGACGGCTGGCACCCAAAAGATTACGAGGCTCGAGAAATTGACCTTCACCATGTTGGAAGAACATCTCAAAGCCTGGCGCTCTGTCTGCCAAAACCACACACGGGTTCTGCCGTGGGAACGGCGCACCAACCAGATGTCCAACATGTTCAAGAATTTCCTGAAGCGTTGCGGCATCACCAAAGGCTCGCTGTACGCGCTTCGTCACAGTTTTGCATCGCACTTGGCGATGGCGGATGTCAACCTCGCCAAAATCGACAAACTCATGGAGCATTCCGATATCCGAACCGCACAAATTTACTCCCATCTTCAACCGTTCCGCCTCAAAGAAGCGGTGTTTCGACTCACTCCAATCGCATAACAACCCATCTTGAGATAGCCTTCCGTTTTCATGCGCGGTACAATGCCCCAATGAAAAAAGGGAAGCGCTACGATGTTTCTGGATTGATTGAGGCCCAGTTTGAACCAGGTTCCAGAAACCAAGTCATTAAGAATCTGCTCCATATCAAACGAAAACAAGACATGGATGCGGCGGAAACCGCGGCCTTGGAACAGGCAACCACTCTATTCATTCGGAACGTCAAAAAAGACCATCGATTTACGGCTGAGGACATTTGTTCCATGCATGACATTTGGCTCGGCAACATCTATTCGTGGGCGGGAAAGTACAGACAGGTTCAATTGAGGAAAGCAGACTTTGTCTTCGCCTCGTCAGGCCAAATTCCGACGCTCATGAAAGATTTCGAAGTCAATGTGCTGCGCCGCCATACTCCCTGCAACTTTTCCGAACTTGATCGGATTGTAGACGCCCTTGCGGAAGTTCATACGGAACTTGTTTTGATCCATCCGTTTCGAGAAGGCAATGGCAGGTTATCTCGTTTATTGGCGACACTGATGGCGCTTCAGGCCGACCTGCCCCAGCTAAATTTCAGTGTTTTGGAAGGAGCTTTTAAGAAACGGTACTTCGCGGCTGTGCGAGCAGGACTCGATAGGAACTACAAACCAATGGGAGAGATTTTTCGAGAAGTGATTAAGCGAACAGAGAAGTCTGCTTAAATTTAACTAACGGGAAGGATTTGAAGTCGTAGCTTTCAATCTTCTTTTGAAGTGCTTTCGGAACCTTGCCGATTTCCACGGCCGTTGAACTGAGGACATTTCTGATAACCCCTTCCCTAAACTTTTTGGCGGACCGCAAGTGGGGGTTTGTGTAGAGCAGTTTCTTTTTCATACCGGTTAAGCTTACCATCTCCTCCACCTGATTGCACTCGAAATTTCCCCGAACATCGTCGAAAATCGCCTCAATATTCGCCCCTAATCCCAACTGTGCAGGTGCTACAGTCCGCTATCCGAGCTTGCACCAGGTTTTGCTACAGAGTCGCGCCATATTGCGCCACTTCGAGCAACATGGACCAACCCGCCTACGCCAAGGCTACGACGGGCAAGCATTGCCTAACGTGGCGCATTCTGGGGCAAACGGTGGGCATATGGTGGGCGGGAATTAGGCGATTTGTCGTCGAGAAGCGGGTTTCCCGTCGAGATTTTATTTACGAGATCGCCACGCCTCGCAAACGGCGCTCGGCTCGCGATGACAGGCAGGGAATTTTTACTGCGCCGGCCGCGGAACCATCGTGATCGCATCCCACGGACTATGGCACCTCGCCGGAAAACCATCTTTTTTCCCATACAAATGGGGGCGATTTTTTGCCCCTGCCTGCAATAGCACCGACGATTTCGATGGTGCTATCACACTTCTTTGCTCGTGGAATTGAAAGGAAAATTTAAAACCGACAGCCCAATCTCAAGAATGCACTAGGAACATTAATGGCATCGGTACCGAACTCATCGTTGTCGACTCCAAACACATGCCAGTTGGCTTCTATCGCTATCATTAATCGAGTCGAAAGTGAAGTTTCCAAACCAACTCCGAAAGAAGCCGCAAAGCTGGCAGATGAATCATCTGCGACCGTTCTTTCCTCTCGGGTTGCCGTATCCGTCCAGGTGGTACCATTTTTCGGTGTTCCTTTGGTTTCCTGAGCGAATCGAGCTGCTCCCACTCCGGCCAAAAGATACGGCCTCATTTTTTTGTCCACGCGAAAGCAGTATCGGCCAACCAACTCTGCTGTAGCCGCATTAGAATCTGAGGTCGCATCGAGGTTTCCATTCGGGAGGACGATCGTCCGATCTTTTCCTGGGAACGTAAAATAATCAGCTTGAAATCCGATCCCAAGATGATCGGAGATGTGTCGAAGGTATTGAACACCACCAGCAACTCCTGCTTTGGCTGAATCATCAAAATTATTTGCTGAGGTCGGAAAAGCTCCGCCGACCCGAACACTGATTTGATTAGATCCTCCCTCCATGCCCGCGTGGGCGCCGAGAGACCAGCTTGAAAGAAAACCAACTAGAACAAAGAACTTACCGAGCGCTTTCATGAAATTGCCTCCGAAAATTTTTATTTAGCGAAACCCAAACGTTACGGACTCCGGTGAACATGAACCTCCGGTATCTTCTATTCCATTGGTAAAGTCCCAAACAAACGTGGCGGTGTTGTCTCCATTCACGATAAATGGAGTTGAAATAAGTGCCGGCTCACTTGGAGCCATACCGGAATTGGTGGTATTGTTCCCCGAGGTGGAAAAATATGCGTACATGGTATTTTCAACCTGACCAGGGGGACTTGCATTACCACTGCCGTTGATCACGCTGCCGTCCGGTGATGTCGACGTATCACCTCCGCGGAATAAATCACGCGAGTAAGTTGTTCCTTGAACGCAATTACCTCCATCGGAGGTGAAATTCGGTACAAGCTCAACAATGTCGCTAAACTTAACGGCGACACACGGATATGTCCCATTGGGAACTGTTATGTCCCCAAAAGAAATATTGTTTGTGACATCTTGATAAGAAGCGCTGGAATCGTTGTAAAGCCGCGTCATGTCGCTGCAGTTTGCGTTTTGTGAAACCCAGAACTCATAGAATTTTATACGGACGGCTTGTGGTGATCCAATATTCGCGCAAAAGCCGTTGGCGGCCGAAAAAAGGAGCAGAGCTGACAAAATTAGCTTTTTCATTGTGCAGCCCCCCTTAGGGTTACAATGCTTTGAGATGAAACCCCTCCGCCGGACCGTGTTAGGGATGAATCTTTTTTCTTGTTGCAGCCCGAAACAAATCCGGCAACAAATACAATTGAAAAAAGACCCACGATCAATCGTAAATAAGTGGTTGTATTTTTCATATTGCTCACCTCACATTTGAACTTCAACACTTGACTTTGAATTTCGATTCGACAAGTGGCCGGCCATTCCATAAAACTTTGACCTGCCATTCGCCATTTTGGGGATTCACGGGATCTGGCTCATCTCCCCTGGATCTGAAGTCCCCCAGTGTACCGCTCGATTTGTCTTGAAACTCAAGCCATACATAAGCAGTTTGGCGACCAGGGGCCGAGAATTCAACCTGATTTTTAGAATGTTCTGCCACCACTCCATTGGGCATGACCCAGATTCCTTCAATCGTGTGGGCGCCGACTGCTTTTTCTGGAAGGGTCAAATAGCCATGAATTATCTCGGAACAGGAAAATTCGGAGGCGCTCTCAAGACCATTCAGTTTATTGGTCAAAATCAGTTTTGGAGGACGTGCGGTTTGCAAGGCTTCCATTGCGCCTGTCGTCAACAAAACCATTAAAGCTGCGAGGGCCATTCCTTTTCGCATAGGGGAAGGATAAATGGCACCTGTGACAAAGCCATGACAAACCGTTGATAATTTATCGATTAACCACGCCTTCCCATACAGTTCTGCCATACACCGCTGATTTCTTCGGCCGAGGTGCTGGCAAATTCCGAAGCTTTCCCATACGTTTTCCCATACGACGATGCCCACTCTTGCTCACAACTGCGGTCTTCCTGCCCACTTTGCTAGACGCAACCTTTTTTGCTTTCTGATATTATCTGAATCCTTCGTCACAAACCCCCTCATAAATTGCCCCTCCAAATTAATATTAATGGAGGAACAATCACATGGAAGTTGAACAAAAATCAGGAAGAGTGTTTGATTTGGAAGACCGAACTTTTTCATACGCGAAAAACGTTCGCAGCTTTCTCTCAAAATTAAAATCCAATCAGTCAAACTTCGAAGATAAGAAGCAGCTTATGCGTTCATCGGGATCGGTGGCAGCCAATTATATAGAGGCAAATGAAGCCGTCAGCACGAAGGACTTCCTTCTAAGAATGAAGATTTCCAAGAAAGAAGCTAAGGAAAGCTTACTTTGGTTGAGACTAATTGATTGTGAAAACAATCAGGAGTTGATCTTGGAACAGAAGCGATTGATTCAAGAAACCGAAGAGCTGGGAAAAATCTTTGGATCGATAATAAATAAGTTTCGACAATAGATGGATTAGGATTTAGGGTTTCGGATTTAGGATTTGAAATTCTAATGACGAATCACTAAGCACTAAATCCTAAACAATTGTTGGCTACTGGGTTGGTCTGGGGACCATAGAGATGGCATCCCACGGACTATGGCACCTCGATGGAAAATCGACTTTTTCCCCATACATTTTCCCATACAAAATGGGGCTATTTTTGACCCTTGATTGCAATGGTACGGGCGATTTTGATGGTGCCATTACCATGGTGGCGATTTGTCAATCCAATTTGCCTTATTAATCTTCCAGAAAACTCCGAATAAAAATCAGGGTTTGTGGAAATTGTCATCATGAAATGTCGAAGCGATCTAGGTTCATGACCTTGTTCCACGCGGCTATAAAGTCGCGCACGAACTTCTCCTGGGAATCCGCGGCTCCGTAAACTTCGGCCAACGCCCGGAGTTGGGAGTTCGAACCGAGATAAGGTCGACGCGAGTGCCGGTCCACATGGGTTTTCCTGTCGAGCGATCAGAACCTTCATAGATGTCGTTGCCCTTCGAGGAGGGCTTCCATTGGGTGCGCATGTCGAGAAGATTCACAAAGAAGTCGTTGGTGAGCGTTTCGGGTCTCTTGGTAAACACACCGTGCTTGGTCTGCCCAACATTGGTATTCAAAACGCGTAAGCCCCCGATGAGAACCGTCATCTCAGGAGCAGTCAAGGTCAGAAGCTGCGCGCGATCAACCAATAGTTTCTCCGCCGGTAGGACGAATTTGGTTTTGAGGTAGTTGCGGAACCCGTCTGCCGTTGGCTCGAGAACGGCAAAAGACGCCACATCTGTTTTTTCTTGCGAAGCATCCATCCGTCCTGGGGTGAAGGGAACGGTCTCATCGTGCCCGGCTTTTTTCGCTGCTTCTTCGACCGCGGCGCATCCGCCGAGAACAATAAGATCGGCGAGAGAAATCTTCTTTCCGCCTGACTGCGCCTTGTTGAATGATGTTTGGATATCCTCCAGCGTCTTCAGAACTTTCTTTAGTTGCGCCGGCTGGTTTGCCTCCCAATCTCTTTGCGACGCAAGACGGATGCGCGCGCCGTTGGCCCCGCCGCGCTTGTCCGATCCGCGGAATGTGGGGGCGGACATGCGCGGTTGACGCGAGCTCAGAGATGGACAACCCTGATGCAAGGATCTTCGCCATCAAATCCACGATATCTTTATCGTCAACCAGCTTGTGATCGACTTTGGGGATAGAGTCTTGCCAGATCAATTCCTCCTTTCTTTGCATTCGCCGTTCTTGCTGGCCGTTGATTTGAAGGCGACTCAGAGACCGAGAAAGAAATTGTTTCTTGGGCTCATCGATTAATGACGGTTTAGAATTCCGCCCCAAGACGGGCGTAATAGAAACGCCCGGGTTCGTTCACGATCGTGTTATTGCTGAACGGATCGCGCACGAAGGAATTGGCAACCGCGTATGTTTTGTTGAACGCGTTATCGACGCCCAAACCCAACGTCAAGCTTTTCATGAGGCGAACGCTGGCGGCAATATTGAGCACGCCCCATCCAGCGATTGGCTTTTCATTGAGATCCGTATCGATTCGGTGGAGGCGCGCTTGCATCAGCAAGTCCGTTCGAATAGACCAACGATCAAACAATCCCGACGCAGACAATCGTCCTCTTAACGGAGGCACCTCGGCGAGCACACGGTTGGTCGCTTGAGCCGGTTTGGTTTCCTTAACGCCTTCCTGCCAGGCGAGATTCCCCTCCAAGCGCAGGAAAGAAAACGGCGAATATCCGACGTCAGCAGAGCCGCCGTACAACCGCGCGTCGATGTTGGTATAAGACGTTGCCCGAGCCGGAGAAGTTAAGGGGAGACTCTCAAGATAGATGTAATCGAACAGCCAGGAATGAAACAAACTGAGTTTGGCATCTGCCACTTTGTTTGACCAACGGGCACCAGGTTGAATTTCAAGACTCTTAACGGGATTGATGTCCGGGTTACCCACCCAATCCGGATTGGTCATGGGCCGATTCAAACTGATGTAACGTTCTTGGGCGTCCGGTTCGCGGGTGGCGAAACCGATGCCTGTGTAACCGTTCCATCGATCCGAAAAGTCGTGGCTGACAAGCCCGTAGATCGAAGGAAGCACGTCCCTCCGCTCGTTGGTCTTCGTGCCTCGCAGGCTTTGAACGAAGTCGATGTTGTCGCGGGCTTCGCTTCGACTCAGGTCAAGGCGGGCGCCGGATTCAAAGGCCGATTGGTCCCGCCGGGTCTCAACCACCGCCCATGCGCCGGCTCGGTCGGTCACGGTATCCGGAAGCATGTTGTTCAAGTTTGACCCAACCACATTGTCGGCATCCCAGAGCCGCCGTTGGGCATCGACACCGTATCGAGCCTGCCCCTTATCAAAACTCTTTGTGGCTTTAAGCCGAGCGCCCGTATAGGAGGTTTCCGCTTGCGTGCGCATGAAGTAACCCCGCCCTGCGAAGGCGCCCGCCATGTTGTTGACGCTGGTTCGGAAAGCATCGCTCATGTCGTGATCGACATGGCTATAGGCCGCCGAAACCTCAACCGTGGAAGCAAGGGCGGAAGAACTCGGAAGTCGAATCGCGATCGCCCCGCGATTCATGGTGTCGGACCGAGCGTCCATCTGGAGCCCCGGATACAAGACATCGGTCGCATCCTGATAGGCATAATTTCCGGTGATGGACCCTCCGCCGCTCAGCGTGTAGGCCGCCTTGGCTTCTCCGTTGAAAACTTTGAAGGCTGTCGCATCGAAATAGTCGGGGCGATAATTTGTGCCGGAGAGCTTTGTGAAGGGAATCCCGGCCCCATCCTCGTATACGCCTCCCTGTTGATCATAAATCCCGCCCAAGGCGGAGAAATTTTTTGAGAGGGGGCCTCCTCCTGTGATTCCGCCGGCCACGTAATCGTAACTCCCCGCATATCCATAAGCGCGCAGGAAAGGATGGTCGAACGATTCATTCGTGCGGACGAAAACCGTCCCTCCAATTGTTCCGCCCTGATCGACCGAAAATGGCCCCGGGCGAACCTGGATAGAATCGATTTGTTGCGAGCTCACGTGGAAAGCGGGCGGGTCCATTCGGTTCGGACAGGCGCAGAAGGTTTTTGTTTCATCGACCGTGATCAAAACATTGTCACGGCTCAACCCCCGTAAAACAATATCGCCAGCTGTGGGACTTTTCCGGGCCGGGGCGATCGACGGCATTTCGGATGAGAGGATCTCGGCCAGATCGATCGGTTTGGCGGTTCGAATGGATTTTCCCGAAATGCGTTTTCCGGACATGACATTCGGCGCAACCCGGATCAAGGGCTCAAGTTCATAGACAGGCATGCCGTCGGACTCTTCCGCGCTCACCTTTACTATGGAAGAAAAAAAGAAAAATGGAACGGCGGCCAACAGCCGCCATCTTGATGGTTGAAAAATCATATTCATGGGTCTCCTTAATTGAAAAAGAATAACACGGCCGCTGACGCGGCCGAAATAAATAAGACACCGCCTACGGTTCTAAAATCGCTTTCGGGTCGTTTCGTTGATAGATAAAAGGGAGGATCAGTTCAGAGATCTGGGAGGGGGAGTCCGCACATCCAAGGGGACAGGATAAGAGAACTCAAAATCGGATTCGCGAATTCGCTCTTTCGAAAATCCAGAAGATGGAGCACCGTCGCCCCAAACGGTTAACTGCGGGTTCGGCCAAAAAGACTCGATTTTCAGATTCAAAATTCCCGCCGATGGAGCACTTTGAAGACGGCAAATCGAATTGAGCTGATCACACGATTCAACTTTCAACTGCTTCCGACTTTGTTGCATGGAACAATGCGACGCAGCATCTACCTTCATCTTATTGATTAGCGGCTTGCACATTTCAGGACAGCAGCAGGCATGACCGCAAACCACACAATCTTCTTGTTGCTGAAACTGAGCCGCCGGCTGAATGGGAACAGAGCCAACGATGATAAATCCGATCAACATCAAGCGAAATATCTTGGTCACTCAAACCTCGGCTTCAACATTCTCTCCAGACTCTCTTCTTTGTGATGACGTTCATCAAGAGCGATTTGGCGAAAAAGATCCGCTTCGTTTTCGAACCACCCATAGTCGGCAGTGAATTCACTCTCAAACGGTTGGCGCTCCAACTCAGGATTTTCCCGAACGTATTCCATGTATTCGTGTTCCGCGTGATCCTCAAAATCGGCGTTCAGTTCGTAGCTCAAGCGGGGCTGAATCACATACAGAAACCAACTGATGTGGTAGTAGACAAAAGCGATGACCTGCGGGACAACGCGGTGAAGGATGACGTTTTCTTTTCCTTTGCGTTTCTGCACCATTTCTTCAAGGATCAAAAGATGCCATTGCTCGTTATCCTGCTGTCGGCGGGATTCGACCACGAACTCGAAAATCCGACGCGCAAATCCCGGTTTGGCGTAGGTATGCGTCATCGCGATATAAGCCACATGCTCCCACGACTGATAGGGCACGCGGGCAATCACCTCAAGCACCTTGAACTTGGAAAGCGTTCTCTCCTTCCCATAGACGAGGTCCATCCCTGTAAACAGGATCTTTGCCAAAAAGCCGTAAGGACGCCGGCTGCTATTCAGGGTTTTGAGTTGCTCCGCTTTCAGATCATGCGTTGTTGCGATCATGGCCCGCGCCTCCTCTCAATAAGCTCAACGCCTCGCGTTTCAATTTCGTTAACCCATACGGCGTGTCGCCATCGAAATATCCTTTGATGGTCCCGTTCTGATCCAGCAAGACAAACTTCGTGGTGTGCACGAACCGCTCGGCCAGCGGCAATGTTTTATCCTCGGCCGCCACAACCTTAAATCCTTTTTCATACAGCTCATAAAGTGAAGCTTTGTCTCCGCGAACAAACAGCCAACGACTAGGGTCGGCGCTGAACCGCTTCGCGTAACGCTGAAGAGAGGGAGCGTCGTCATTCTCCGGATCAACGGTGAAAGACAGAAACCCTACTTCCTGAGGAAGTTCGGACTGAAGCTTTTCCATGTTTCCCGAAAGGATTGGGCAAGGTCCGTTGCAATTGGTCAAGATAAAATTCGCGATCCAAACGCGGCCGGACAACGCCTTCTTATCCACGTTTCCTTGATTGGTCGTCGTGACGGAAGTTAATTTGAAATCACCGATGTTCCCATAGTCGGTTGGCGGAAGCGCCTGCTTCCGGCACCCAGCCACGCCCAAAGAAAACACAAAAATAAAAAATAGATCTTTTCTCATTTCTTCTCTCCATTCACGCCACAGGCGCGCAGGTCATAGGAGGTATGACCCACGCGCCGCGTGGAGTGATCATTATTTCTGCGTTGCGGGAACAGAACAACAAGAATGCGCCGCATTGGTCGTTTTGCCGACCAACATCCATGCGCCAACCGAGACCAGCAACGATAAGGCGAACGCCACAAGCAGAACTTTTCGTTGCATAAACTACCTCTCCGCGCCAAACCGCTTGGAAACGACCGTCCAATCAATTGCTTTTAAGAACGCTTCAATGTAGTCGATCTTCTTCAGTCCGTAGTCGAGAACGTAGGCATGCTCGAATACATCCATTACAAGCAGTGGAATCGCCCCCGATAGATGCCCGCCGTCATGCTCGTTAATCCACACATTAAAGAACCGGTTGCTTTGCGGATCGAAAGCCAGAACAACCCAACCAATGCCGCGCATGGACCCGGCGGCAACGAAGTCCGCTTGCCATTGGTTGTAGCTTCCGAATTGATCGTCGATGGCGTGCGCTAGATCATGACTGGCTGATGTAAGCGACGCGCTCGACTTCGACATGTTGTCGAAATACAACTCGTGAAGACGCATGCCGTTGAACTCCCAGCCGAACCGCCGTTTCAATTCGGCGTATTCCGGAGAGGCGGACTTGCCGTCTTTCACCATGCCTGTCAGCGTGTCAGCCAGACCATTCGTGTTCTTCACGTAACCTTGATACAGCGTGAAGTGATTCTTAAGAAGCGCGTCTGAGAACCCTGCCGTGCCGATTAATCGTCCATAATTTTTTGGCGTGAATGTTTTGATGACGTCCATTTTCTTTTCTCCTTTATGAAAGGACACTCCGGTGACAGTCTCCATCGCTTTCGCCACTGACGGAAGAGACGACACGGCAACGGTCGCCAGCGCCGCCTTCTCCAAAAAATCCCGTCGCGTCATTTGCGTATTTTCGTTTTCTGCGGTCATTTTCATTCCCAAATTTTGGGAGCGGGTTTACCATCGGCCAGCTTCCCTGGCTTCTCAAATGACTTGATGTACTCGAGAGCCGCATAGGCCGCCAACCATTGCATATCGGATTCCGACAATGTTTTTCCGGCGGCGGTTAGCTCCCCATGAACTTGCTTTACTTTGGTCTTCATCTCCGCCTGGGCGACGCCCCACATCATCATGTCGTATTTGTCTTTTCCCGTTTTCGACCAGTCGTAAACGATCTCCGGATGATCTTTGGGGAAATTGGCATTCCAGTTCAGAGCGCCGCCGTGAAGAAGATGAAGAAGCGCAACCTCCATCTTCTCTCGAAATTCCTTCGGATTGGCCTTGAGCGCATCGTAGCCACCCAAAGCATTGAAAGATCGGAACGTCCATGGCGCTTGCAATTTCGCAGCACCCGCGTACCCTTCGCCTTCGCCACCCGCGCGATGGCATTGCAAACAGGTCTGCATACCTTTGGTCTGATAAATATTCTCGCCCAGCTTCATTAACTCCGGCTTTGTGAACATCTGATCGAATTGCGCTCGAGGATCAACTTTGGGCGCGGCGGCTTGTTGGGATTGAGAGGATGAAGCGGACTCACTCCCCTCTTTTTTTGAGCAACCAAAACTGAGCAACGAAAAAACGATAACGGCAGAAACAAAATAATGACGTAAATTCATAAAAATGTGATTCCTCCTTGGAAATAACACGGCCTAAGAATTAACTTTGAACGCAACTGGACGCCAAAGCGCACGAAGTTACGATGACAACAGGGAAAACGGCAGTCGTGTTAGATGGAGAGGCGAGGAGGAGGCTGGAGAACAGCGTGAGGAACTGAAAGCGAAACGGGTTGTTGCTGGGACCGAAGTACAACCGCGTTATTCTTTGGGACCAAGGCAAATACATCAAATGGTACGAGCGGTGAGGCAACAATGGATGCCAGATGACCGATTCCCAAAAGCGAATTTCTGTTGGACTCTATCACCGCTTTCACGCCGCACATGGCCGATGGGCGCGAATGACACCGAATCTCTTTGGCAATTTCCGGCGGATATTCCCTATCGACTCTTTCCAGCATTTTTTCGAGCGTCGGATAGCGAACAATGGCCCCGCCCTGGGAAACCCAGTTAAAAGCGAAAACAACCAAGAGAAATATTCTTAACACTCGAATCATCACAAAGGCATGATTATCATTTCATTTAAATAAGGGCAATTTGAAAAACTTGCACCATCTGCACACCCCCAAATCGAATCTTGCACCGCCGGTGCAATAAACTGGATCATTCGGAGGGCGTTGCCATCAAATAATAACTGCCATCAAAAAGTGCACTTGAAGGATTGCCATCACTCGACTCGCGAATGGAGGCGTTTTTTCTATACGAAGCGATTCTTCCAACGGAGAAATTAATGTTTTAGGAGAGGAAAGATTTTACGGTGAGGCTTTCTGCTTGAGTCACGAGGCGTGACTGTCACGGATTTGGACGCGGAACCATCGTAATGGCATCCCACGGACAATAATCAAAATAAGAGTGTTTGATTTTCATGCGTTTCCGAGGATTTTCGAATCGTTGCCATACATTCTGCCACACACTTCGGCTCCCTGATTCGGCATGTGTCACTACCTTTGCCATTGAATTCGATGGTGCAGTTACATGATGGCAAATCGGCAAACTTACACAACGCGATCTGTTGAAGAAGCGGCTTGATTCAACAAGTCGCTCCTTCAACAGCGTGAGTCAAATTCCCGGAATACCCACAGAGGCTCTGTTATTGGATGTCGAAACGATCCAGATTCATCACTTTGGTCCATGCTTTGACGAAATCCCGAACAAATTTTTCTTTGGATTCTTCAAACGCATAGACTTCGGCCAAGGCGCGCAACTCCGAGTTGGACCCGAAAATAAGATCGACCGGAGTCGCGGTCCACTTAAATTGGCCTGTTTTTCGGTCGAACCCTTCATAAACGCCCTCAGATTTGTCGGATTTCTTCCACTGCGTGGACATGTCCAACAGATTTACGAAGAAGTCATTCGTCAGGATGCCTGGCCGATTCGTGAAAACACCATTCTTGGAAGAAGAATTCGCGTTTAATGCGCGCATTCCGCCAACCAAAACAGTCATTTCAGGAGCGCTTAAGTTCAATAGACTTGCTTTGTCGACAAGCATTTCAGCTGGTGACATATAAGAATCTTCTCGATAATAATTTCGGAATCCGTCCGCTGTTGGTTCCAGCGCTTCAAACGAATTGACGTCGGTTTTGTCTTGACCCGCGTCAACACGGCCCAACACGAAGGGAACTTCAATATCGAACCCGGCGTCTCTGGCCGCCTTCTCAACGGCAACCGACCCACCCAAAACAATGACATCAGCCAATGAAACTTTTTTGTTGCCGGTAAGCGATTTATTGAAATTCTTTTGAACGCCTTCCAATCGGGATAGGACATTCGCCAACTCTTTGGGGTTATTAACATCCCAACTTCTTTGGGGCTGCAAACGAACACGGGCTCCGTTGGCGCCGCCGCGCATATCACTCGAACGGAAGGACGAAGCAGACGCCCACGCCGCTCTCACCAGCTCCGGCACGCTCAACCCCGATTTAAGGATTTGGGCTTTTAATTCTTCAAGATCGTTCTTATCAATGGGCTGGTAATCCGCTTTTGGGAGCGGGTCCTGCCAAAGCAATTCCAGTTTTGGCACGTCCGCCCCAATGTAACGGGCTCGCGGCCCCATGTCACGATGCGTCAACTTAAACCAAGCCCGAGCGAAGGCGTCCTCCAATTCTTTCGGGTTATCACGAAAACGCAGCGCGATCTTTTTGTAAGCCGGATCTTCCCTGAGCGCCAGGTCGGTGGTGAGCATAATGGGCGCGTGAAACTTTCCTTTAACATGAGCATCCGGAACCAAGCTCGCGGCGTTGGGATCGGTGGGAATCCACTGCGTAGCGCCGGCTGGACTTTTAACCTGTTTCCATTCAAATCGGAACAGAGTGTCCAAGAACATATGCGTCCACTTGTTGGGCGCGCTGGTCCAAGCGCCTTCAAGCCCGCTTGTCACCGTATCTTCGGCGCTGCCTTTGCCATAACTGTTCTTCCAACCGAACCCTTGTTCTTCAATCGGAGCGCCGCCCGGAGCAGCCCCGACATACTTTCCGGGATCATGAGCTCCGTGGGCTTTGCCGAAGGTATGACCACCGATGATGAGAGCCGCGGTTTCCTCATCGTTCATCGCCATGCGACCAAACGATTCACGAATATCCTTCGCCGCTGAACGAGGATCGTGGTTCGCATTGGGGCCTTCCGGGTTTACATAAATCAAACCCATTTGAACGGCCGCCAAGGGTTTCTCAAGTTTTCCGTCATTGCCGCGGCGCTTTGCTTCCAGCCATTTTGTTTCCGATCCCCAATAAACGAGGTCGGCCTCCCAATCATCGGCTCGCCCTCCGGCAAAACCAAGAGTTTTAAACCCCATGTTTTCCATGGCGACATTCCCCGTCAAAATCATGAGGTCGGCCCATGAAATTTTTCTTCCATATTTCTGCTTGATGGGCCAAAGCAAACGTCGCGCCTTGTCCAAATTCGCATTATCAGGCCAGCTGTTCAAAGGATCAAACCGCTGCTGGCCCCCCCCTGCGCCGCCTCGTCCGTCCAATGTCCGATAAGTGCCTGCGCTGTGCCATGCCATACGGATAAATAGAGGGCCGTAATTGCCGTAATCGGCCGGCCACCAATCCTGGGAAGTGGTTAACAACGCATTGATGTCCTTTTTCAAGGCATCGAGATCAAGTTTTTTAAATTCCTCCGCGTAATTAAACTTTTCACCGTAAGGGTTGGACTTGGGGCTTTGTTGCCGAAGAGGCGTTAGATCCAACTGTTCGGGCCACCAAAATTGATTTGTTTTAGCCTTCCCTTTTTCCATGACTGACGACGGAGATGCAGCGACATTCTGCGCGGTTACCGCACCCACCAGAACTGCCAATGACACGACCCACACATTTACTTTCATGAATTGATCCTCCTTATGCAAGAAAACGGATAGCTGATATTGAACTGGCCAATGCCATCGCCCCAGATGATGAGTATGTTGGGTTTTTTGATTTCCTTTGAAAACAGATTGCGGAGTACCATAGCAACGTGTTGAGAAGTCGAATATGATCGCGGTCATACTAAATTGGGGTATGCTTGCTTGCGACACGTTGCCAACGCCGGCCGCCAGCACTTCCGAACTGACATACAAATTTGATGGCAGATTTTTGGGCACAGCCATACAAAACGCCATCACGATATCCACCGAGACCCATCATTAGCCACCGAAACCCCTCAATACCGTGACTGCACCGTTTCCGTCGGTGATTGCCATCAGGCAAAAAAGTGCCATCAAAAAGTGACTTGAAGGATTGCCATCACTCGACTCGCGAATGGAGGTGTTTTTTCTATGCGAAGTGTTTTTCCGACGGAGAAAATATGGTTTTGGAAGAGGGAGGATTTTTCAGTGAGATTTTCTGCTTGAGTCACGAGGCGTGACTGTCACGGATTTGGACGCGGAACCATCGTAATGGCATCCCACGGACTATGACACATAGACGGAAAATCGACTTTTTCCCCATACATTTTCCCATACAAAATGGGGCTATTTTTGACCCTTGATTGCAATCGTACGGACAATTTTGATGGTGCCATTGCAGTCCTCCGCCTACTTTCTCTCACCAGTGGCGAGAGTTTTGGCCGGCAAAGCGTCCAATAGCATTTCGACTTGCTGCGGCCGGGGGAGCTCTTTTCTTAATTTCTTTGGGAGTTTGCGAAGAACACGATAGGTAGCAACGCCAATGGGTTTCTTGGATTCGCGTAACGCGTATTCAACAATGGTCCGGTCCTTCGACTTACATAAGATGATGCCGATGGATGGATTTTCTTCTCGCGTTCTCACCTGGCTGTCGAGCGCGGCCAGATAAAACTGCACTTTTCCAACATGCTCCGGCATAAACTCTCCCACCTTTAATTCGATGGCAACCAGACACCGAAGATGCCGATGATAAAGCAAAAGGTCAAGAGAGCATTGCACCCTCACCTGCCGCCTCTTTATACTTTGCCAGATATTCCTCAACGTGATTTGCCATTCACACTTCGTGTTTGCAGCCCAATTTAGAAGGTTTACCTGCCAAAACCCCACTATCGGGACGAATCGGGCGCACCCGTTGGTTGAGCCGCAACCTGAGGTTTCATCACACCTGTTGATTTTTGACCACTTGAGGATGCGCAAGCCGAATCAGAAGAAAATTCTTTAGAAATTATTATCTGACCAATGGTAGTGAAAAGAGAACCGATAAAAGCCCCAACGATTGCTGCTGTGACCGCAGATCTAATTATCAAGGAGTTATTCTCGCTTTGTTGCAAAAATTTCTCACCGTCCAATGTAATGTGGAATCCAGGATAAGCTGAACCCCCGATTTCTTCGATTAATTTAATCGCCTTCAGTTGAACTATATTTGGATCATAAGACCACCGAGAGGAAGCCTTCTCTGTCCCTCCATACTTAAAACCAAGTTTTTCTAATTTTTCACCTGCAATGCCTCTGTTTTCGGAAATCACTTTAAGTAGTTTGTATGCTTCTTTTTTCATTCCTTGTATCCTCCTCCATGGAGCCCAATATAAATTGGCCTGAATTTTTTCCTTCTATTTCTATAGGCCAATTGCACCGGCTGCACATCCCCCATCAAAATCTGCCCTCCAGCTGCCATTGCATCTAGCTTACCCATACATTCTGCCATCACTTTCGAAGGAATCGGCCTGTTGTGCTGGCAACTTCAGAATTTTTCCCATACGTTTTCCCATACATCGATGCGTACTTGTTCTCACAACTGCGGTCTTCTGCCTACTTTATGCAACTGCAGTTCTGAACTATTGCAGCTCGCAACCTTTGGCGGATATTCATGGAAATTTTTTCTGGTGAAGCGGAAATGGTTCACGTTTTTTCGACAACGTTTTCGATTTCCGACGGAAGAAGTGAGTTTTTGGGGTGGGATGTTAGCGGGCGATTATTCGGCGATTTTTTGAGCACACAAATTTTCTTACGGGGTTGGACGGGGGACCATCGTGATTGCGTCCCACGGACAATAATCAAAATAAGAGTGTTTGATTTTCATATATTTTCAAGCGATTTTCGAATCGTTGCCATACATTCTGCCATACACCTCTGCTCGCTGATTCGGCATGTGTCACTAACTTTACCACAGAATTCGATGGTGCAGTTACATGATGGCAATTTAAAAACGTCCTGCAACGAAATTTAAGCAGTGACCACCACCATATTGAACTCGGCTCTGATCTGCGCCACCAATTTGTCGATCCGTTCCTCGGTTAATTCGTCCTGCCCTACTGTATCGATAGCCAGCCCCATGAATCTTCCATCTTTGATGGCTGTGGATTTATTGAACGAGCATCCATCCGTGGGCCAGAAGCCCACCAATGTGCCGCCGCGTTCGATTATTTTATTGCCGAGCGTTCCAACAGCATCAAGAAAGGTGTCGGGGTAGCCATTCTGATCGCCCAGGCTTGGCACCGCGCTCGTCAACGGCGACATCGATAAATCCAGCTCCGCCACAATCGGCGCTGGTTCCCGCTTCATTGCCCAGTAGTAGAGTCCACTCCGGGAATTGGAACCAGTTACAAACGAGGCTCAAACTTCATCTGAACGCCGGCGTATACCTCTCGTCCGCGGAGGGGGCCCCAAATATGAACGACGTCGTATCCGCCTTGCGCGTCAAAGAAAAGCGGGGACTCTTTGGAAGTTTGCGTGTAATCAAAAAGGTTTTTCGCTCCGGCATAAATCGTGAGATCATTGCGGAATGTTTTTGACACTTTCAGATCCACCGTGACGAAGGAAGGGGCGTCCGTCCCTTTGGGAGCAAAAGCCGTCATCGCGTTGGGGTCGTACACGTTGTAGCGATCCCCGTACCCATAGGGGCGAAGATCCCGGCTCCCCGTCCAAACAAGAGTCAAATCTCCGATGAGGCCGGCTTTATCGTTGTCATAGCCCAGCATCAGCCTGGCTCGGTCTTCGACAGCCGCAACGGCTAAGAGAGATTTGTATTTATCCTGATAGTCGAAGTTCTCGTAGCTGGCGGCGATGTTAAAGGTCGGGGTCAATTGATAGCCAACAACGATGTCCGCGGTTTTTACATTCACTCGGCCTTGTGAATTAACCAGCGTCGGCACCGAAAAATCGTTCGTGTTCACATAGGAAAGATTTTCCACTTCCGTGTAAGCGTACGAGGCTGTCCCGGTCCACCGGTTGGAATCTAATGACAAGGCGTACCCGGCCGCTTTGGATTTTTCCAGGTCCGTGATTTTCACATCAAACCCCTCATCCAGAAGTCCGTGCTCCGACTCGAAAAATGTGAGGGGCGCCCGGTAGCCGCGCCCAAAAGAAAATCGAGAGGACAACAAAGGCCCGTGCCCAAGTTTCACATGAATCCGTGGAGAAGCCAAAGTTTCGTCAATCTCATTTTTCGTGTCGGTTTCTCCCTTGAAATCCACTTTGATTGTGTCCAGACGAACGGCGGCCGAGATTTCCGTGTTAAGAGAGGGCGTCCAGACATCCTGCAAGTATGCGCCAGTCCCCAAGAAATCAAAGTCGTCTTTGTCCCGTCCCAGCTGGTCAAAGAAATAAAAAGATTCCGCTCGCAGCGTCTCGTCTTTTACATCAGCTCCGAGCGTCAAAAGATGGCTGCATCCGATGGAATAATTCCCTCTGACATCGGAAAAGAAAGTTTTGTTCTTGTTGTAGTAATCGGCTCCTTCGTAAAAGGAATCCTGTGTTTGGAGCGCCCCGGCAACGGTGGCCGCCAGGTTCAGTTTGTCGGAAGCGGCGTTGGTCCAGCGAACCACGCCTTCGGTTCGTTCGGTGTCGACGGTCTCAAGCGTCGCGCTGGGATCGCCGATGTAGGCTTTTCTCACGTCATTGTCCTCAAATTTGAGCCCTCCGCCTCCGGTTTGAAGGACAGCTTTGAACTCGGCGTTTTCCGTGGGGCCGCCAAAGGTGTGCGATTTAAGATCCATCAATCGAATGTCGAGATGATTTCGGTCGTTCAAGTCCTTGGAAAACCGGACCAATCCCGTCTGCGATTTGACTTCCGGGGCCTCGTTGACGCCGTTTCCATCTTCATCCCATTGGCCGCGTTCATTGAATTGCGCCGCCCCCGTCGCTCCGGTCAGACGATCCGCGCTGACGCCGGTTCCCACGATGGAGAGCGCTCGATACCCGGCGTTTCCGCCGGCCACATCAAAGAATAAAGAATTGGACGTCGGCCTTTTTGACACAACGTTGATGACGCCTCCAATTGCCTCGGGGGCGATGAGCGACGCGCCCGACCCACGCGCGATTTCAATCGAAGAAACGCCGGCCGTCGCCAGAGCATCAAAGCCATAGTAACTGGACACCGTGGAATTAAGTGGCACTCCGTCCATGAGGAGCGTGGTGTATTCCCCTTTAAGGCCGTTGATTTGAATCCGGCGCATTCCACATATTGAGCACCCGACGACGTTGTCGATTCCCGGCTCGTTCTGCACCGCCTCCGACAACGAGTTCGCCTGCTTGCCGGAGATGTCGCTTTCATTGATGACTTCCGTCTTCACAATGGAGCTTTTGAGCTGTCCCTTCTTTATCAAGCGGTCAACCAAGTCTCCTTGAACAACAACCTCGTCCATTTCGGCGGGCTGATCAAACTCTTGTACGCCTGTCGCCTCACTGTTGACCGGCGCGGGTTGTTCGTCTCCCGCAATAACGCTGGTTTGAAGAAAAACCACTGATAACAGCAATGCTACCGCGGCCACGCATTGTTTTTGAGGCTTTTTCCATTTACTAAACACGATGTCCTCCTATGAATTATTTAAGTTCAAATCGAATTGGCAGCGTCACTTTGCAGGATACCGCTCTTCCTTTTTCATCGTAGGCCGGCGTGAACACGGCCTCGCGCACCTTTCGAAGCGCCACTTCATTTAAAGCCTCATAACTTCCTTGCATGAGGCGCGCATCCCGGACACGACCTTCGTTGTCGATTAGAACAACGAGCACAACGCGACCATCCTTGCCTTCCCGGCGAGCGATAAGCGGGTAATCCCGCGACGTGATGAAATTTTTGATCCAGCGTGGCTTTCGGGCCGCCGCTTCCGCCGGGATGTACTGTCCTTGGCCCTCTCCGGTGCCACCGCCGCCGGATCCGGCGCCTGTCTCCGAACAATTCTCGCCGGCGCAAGGGTTGGTTTCCTCTTGGACAACCTCTTCTTTCGTTTCGATTTTTTCCGGCGCTGCTGGCGTGGGAAGCGGAGCCTTTTTGTTTTTCTTAGGGGCTATCCAAACTTCCGATTTCTTTCCAATCCCACCACCCGGGTTTGGGACCGCGTTCGTTAATGGCGACATCGACAGATCCAGTTCGGCCACAATCGGCGGCGGTTGACGCTTCATAAACCAGTAGTACAGCCCGCCTCCTGTTCCTGCATGTACGAACGTCGAAATCGTCACTCCCGCGAAGGCGGGAATCCAGGCTTTAATCATTTTTGGATCCCCGATTAAGACGTTCGGGGATGACGATGTCAGAAACCATCGTCATTTTTCCGCGGCCAAGGCCACGCGGGTCACGCCCGCTTGTTTGATCGCGTCCAAAAGGCCGACAATGGTTCGGTAAGGAAGATCTTGATCGGCCGCGACCGTCACGCGCACACCGGGGTTGAGCTTGGCTTCGCGTTCCAAATTGGCTTTTAGCCCGTTTAAATCCACCTCGCTGTCCAATAACCTCAATGCGCCTTTGTTATCCATCGATACCGTTAAGCTGGCCGTGGGCGACGCTTCAGTGGTGGCCGCTTTCGGCAAATTGATCTTGAGGCCCGAGTCTTGGACGAAATGAGCTGTCACCATAAAGACAATAAGAAGCACGAGCATAATGTCCACGAGCGGCGTGACATTGATGCCGGTGACCGTGCCGTCTTGATCGGTGTCGGTTGCGCTCGCCATATTGTTAGGAAAGGGCCGCCTCGGCTTCGCGATGAGATTCCGCGGCCGCATGCTTTTTAAGATAAGACTGAAGGGTATGAATCAGAGTTTGGGTGTTTGAGGAAACACGACGAAGCCGCGTCTGAAAGTAGTTATTGGCCATGACAGCCGGAATCGCGACCAGGATTCCAAAGGCCGTCGCAATGAGCGCTGACGAAATCCCAGCCATGACCACAGAGACGCCCGAGCTTCCCGTCACAGCGAGGTCATTAAAAGCTTTGATAATTCCAAGCACCGTGCCAAAGAGACCAATGAAAGGCGCGTTATTTCCAAGAGTCCCAAGAATGATGAGATTCTTCTCGAGCTGGCTTCTCTCGTAAACAAGCTGAGCCGTCATCGTTTCCTCGACGGATTCCTTTCCTCGCGAGGTGTGATTGAGCCCCGCCAGCGTAATGTGCGCTTCCACCGCGCGAATGGATCTCGCCAATTGCCGCGCGCCGGCCAAATCGTCCGCGTCCAACTTTCGGTTCAAATCCTTCAAAAATTTCGGGAAGTCAATCTGGCTCTTTCGAAATTTCCACCAGCGCTCAAACACGACGCCAAGCGAAACAATGCTGGCTCCAAGTAAAATCCAGAGAACCCAAATATCGCCCACCAAAGCTAATTTTTTGAATATCTGATCCATATATAGTGTTCCTCCTAGCCTATCGCCAAAATCTACGTTTGTATTCCATCATCTCTTCCTTGATTCGATGAAGCTCCTGATGAAGGCCGTCAATTTCCATTTGTTTTTTTCGAAGCATGTCACGGAACATTTCTTCTTCGTATAGTCGAATCTGCCGGAAATTTTCCATTAGTTCCTGAATATTTACCGGCGACCAAGACGATACATTTGATTCCTCAGCTAAAGCAGCATGCAACATGGCGATTCCCTTTAGGCAAGGCTAAACAACCGACTTGCCATGAATTCCTTTGGGTTGTCTTGACGCAAACAGATTTTCGGATGTCGAAGAGCCTGGGACATCATCTCTGACAGCGACACAAAAGCCGCCTGCGTAATACGAACCGACAAACTATCCATCGATAAGTGAACGTCATTGCAGCTTTGGCACATCACAATTCTGCCCAACCCTTCTTTCTCCGCTAAAACTTGACAATGCATAAACGTTTCTCCTCTTTTTTTGAAATCGTGCGCCGGAGGCCATCTCCTAAGGGGGAAGATAGTTTGAAATCTCTCCTCCGACGCCCTTGTGATGCGATCAAAAGGGATCGACCCCACCACCGAATCTTCACCAATAAAAAAGCCCAATTCTTGTTTGACGAATTGGGCTCTGAACTAGGAGTCTCTGGCCTCTTGATGATTCTTTCTTTAACTTGCGTTATGTACCTGAAACTCAGGCCAAGGCAACACGACAAGTTTTTTGCACCGCTTGCATTTAAATTCAAGTCCCCTCAATGACAACCGGGCTAAAAGCTGTTTGCATGAGCAGCGAATTTCCTTGACTGCTTCTGAACGTCTCTCATTGTTATTATTTTTAGACATCGTGTCAATACCTTATTGAAATTTTATTTCATAACTAAAACAAAAAAAATCAACCGCTCTTCATCTGACATTCCTTACAACGACCGAATATTTCATGGCGATGATGCGAGATCGAGAACCCAATGGCCTTGCACATTTTCACTTGGGTCGCCTCCACCGTTGGCCATTGGATCTCTATGATGCGATTGCACACCGTGCAAATTAAATGGTCGTGATGGGGACGCTCCCGGTTCACCTCATAGCGAATCTTCCCCTTAGAATCGGTCAGAGGCTCCACAAGGCCACACTCTTCAAGCACCTTGAGCGTTCGGAAAACCGTTATTTTCCCAATCCCCTTGCTCTTAAGCGCCTCGCATATATCCTGCTCGCTCAAATGGCGATCGGCATCGAGGAGGTATCTCAAGATAGCCGCCTTCTGTTCCGTTACCCGAAACCCCTTGGACTTATGATATTCCTCAAAAATCTGGATGATCCGTTGAGCGTAACCTTCACGTCCTGCGGTCCAGGTAGGGAAATAAACAAGTTCGCTTTTTTGTGCCATATCCTATTGAAATCTTATTTCATCCTAAAGAATCTCTAAAGACCTGTCAACCACAGATTAACAACTCCTTGGATTCGAGAAACCGAATGACTTAATTGTTCCGCGAAGTCCCTCCACGCTCCCAGTCCTAATAGGCGACACAAAGCCGAATCACGAGAGGTGGG
Source organism: Elusimicrobiota bacterium (assembly GCA_022072025.1). Taxonomy (NCBI): domain Bacteria; kingdom Pseudomonadati; phylum Elusimicrobiota; species Elusimicrobiota bacterium. Next base: position 88,503 of record JAJVIP010000026.1, on the reverse strand, counting down.
ACAGAGATGGGCGATTGTTACGCGATTCGGAAAGCATTCCGCAAGTGGTGGGCCCAGAACTATTTCGAATTGCTGGATTCTGTGGTGATGTTTTATGTGGGGATGACTCAACTGCTGATCGTCTGGGCCTTTCTTGGATCTTAATGGGTTGAGATTTCCGCGATGATTCGTCAATCATGCTGGCATTGCGAACACCTTCGGCAAAGATATTGATTCACAACGTGGCCGAGCGCAAGGCAAACAGCTCCAGTGGCAGCGACAATTCCGCTATGGGAAATCAAACTCAATTGACTTAAAACGAGTAGACCAATGCCCAATGAACTTAGGAAGAAAAGTCGCCACTCCTTATGCCGACGGAAACCCCAAGCAGTCGCAACATTTCCTCATCCGGTGACTCTCCGAAAATTCCTTAACGAAATTTGGAAACGTTCATTGGACCTCTGATCTTGCCTGGACAAGAGCCATTTGAACTTTCTGCTGTAAATCGGCCAGAACCTGCTGAATGGACACATCCACCCAATAGGCCACGGTTCGATCCAGCAATTCATCCAGCCGGCCGCCATCTGTTTGACTCAAGCGTCTTTGTTCCGGCCAGTCCGCATCCACTTTGTAATCACCCCAAAAATCTTGTTGATATCCGTGTCGGCGACGCCACTCTGCGCGGTTGTAGGTCCATGTGTATTTGCCCACCAAATGAATTTCCGGGTATCCGCGAGCGGCGTTCGAGGACGAATCCACTTCAAAAAATATCTTCACCGGCATGTGCCAGAGATTGATTTGGAAAGTGACAGGAAGCGGTTGAACCAGTCCGGCTTGATCTAATCGAACACGGATAGACTTCTTCATTGCGGACACGTCTGATTCGTCTTCTATCACTGATGAACTTTTTCCACTGGCGTGATTCGGCAATCTTTTGACGGTCCAAAAGCTCCAAAGCTCTTTTAGATATTCGTCATAGAAAGCACCCGTATCGTAGTCCAAGCGAGGCTTTTCATCTTCAAGGGAATTCCAACGATAATCGTCTCCGGACAAAAATATATAGGCATGACGGTGACGCCAAGCCTCCCACATATTCCCAGGGGAGCCAGGCTTAGGATTAAACCGAAGCGTCTTAAGAGCTTTTCTGTCTTCGCTGATGTGAAATTGAATCAAGCTCGACACATTCCAAACCCGCGCCAAAACCGATCCTTCGGTGGGCGAAGACCATTCGATTTCGTCGAAATGAATCTCATCGCCCCATCGCTGATTCGCTTTCTGACGTCCGGCCTCCAAGAATCCGGCGTTGAACTGCAGATCGATGGTTTTTTCAGACAGCGGAGCGGGAACGAAAGCCGCTTTAGAAAGCGATGATTGAAGTGGGATCGCCGCCCCCAACCCAATGATCAGCGACCCGCCCAAGACGCCTTGACATATTCTCCTGATGCTTATGGTTTCCATGCAGGCCTAAGTGGAACGCGCCGCTAGCTGATTGGCGCGGATCTCGTCAAACAACTTGTTCATGTCCGCCGGAGTACCCATGTCCAATAAAGTCTCATTGATCAGATTGGCCATAAACACGCGGACCGGAAGGCTGGTAACATCAATCATCTCGCGCGAAGCCGGGACGAAAACTTGAACGGAAGACTCCCATCGGGAGCTGATGGCGAAAAGCCGGATCTCCAATTCCCTGGCTTGGAGAGATGATTGGAATTGAATTTGCCATTCCCGCTTTCCGATCGCTTCCGCCAGTACAGACCCAAGATTGATCCGATTTCCGTTCGCATTGATCGATCCCCGATCAACCAAATGAAATGGAATCAACCGACGCTGGGAAAATTTGCGGCAAAGAGTTTTCAATTTCGGATCATTGTCCACGATCACAAAGATAACGCCGTTGCACCGTTTGGACACTGCGTGGGCGGAGATGCCCCGCATGAAATCATCCGCCCGACGGATGTCCTGAACCGAACGGATTTCAAAAACATTGATGTGTTTCTTGTGGGGCTGTTCCGCCTCTTCTATCACCAATGATTGAGTGAGATCGGCGATACGGAGAGGCCGAGCAGGAGGAAACGCGTCCAATAGCGGCGATGAGTTGTTTCCGGAAACCACAATCGGATTAACCGGCGATGGGGCCATGGCATCCGCGCGGGTTGCCGACTGCCCAAGCACCGATGCAAACAGCATGAGACCATGGATCCATCTCTTCACGGATCCGGCAACAGCTTCTTCTTTTGGGGCCGATGGAGGACCGCTTTGACGGCGTCCAATAGTTTTCACCAATAGCCCAATGGTTCTCACGGAAAGCCGGATGGCTCGATAACCCAAATACAGCCCGATCATGGTGGCAATCAGAACGTCGATTTCTTGATAACCCCAATTTTTCATTCCCATCACCATCGCCGTCCCAGCGAGGAAAGGCAACGCATGCAGCCACATGTCAGCACCGGTGTGGGTATAAAATTCCTGGGCGTATATCTTGATATCTCTGGGCATAGTGCCGGAATGCAGCAGACTCAAGGACCAAGCACGAGCAACGATTCCCATCAGCATGATCAACATAATCTCACCACCATGAACATGGGTGGGGTCCCCATATCCATCTGCATGATGATCATGACCAGAGATTCCGCTCAAAATAGAAAACGAACTGAAGATAAGAACGGCGCTGCTGATAATGGATGATCCGAGCTCAACGGCGGAGTAGCCTCGATATTTCTTGGATGTGCCGCTTCCGCTTTTCCAGGCTATCCAGGTGATGAGATAAATCACATTGTCCGCGACCTTATGCCAGAGATCGGCAACAAGCGCTTTGGAACCATCGTGGTAAATATCATATCCGATCACGACAGCGGAGTAGGCAGCCATGAGCGCAAGGGCCCAGGGAAGGTACTGGTAATTTTCCGGCGCTATTTGTTCTGGTTCATCATGAGAATGAAGCGCCGGGGCTGGTTTTCTCGCACTATCGCGGTTGCTTTTGGCGTGATCTTGAACCGCAATTAAAACAGCCGCGCCCACCAGCGCCGCGGCGGGCAACGGTGCCAGCCACAAACCCAAGACAATCATGGGTACAGAAAACGCCAAGGCGCGGGTGGCGGTTAAGGACGCTTGCCACGATTTTTTCCAATTGAAGCGATCACCCGACTTCACAGTAAGATCGCGGTTCATCACTCCCGTTATGAAATGCCCCAGAAGAACGGTTGCGAAGATAGAAATGAAGATAATCGCGGACATTGCGAGGAACGGAAAAACGAAATCAATCGGAAGCGTCGGCTGGCTCAGTGCCGAGACTGTCGGCCAAAGCAATCCTGCCAGCAAAATCGCCAAGGACGACGAGCCGATGCTTTCCATAGCGCCGGCCAGGGCCAATGCGTGAGATCGGTCCCTGTCCCATCCCTTGATTTCCAACCATTTCCAAAAGCCGAATGCGCCCGGCCCCGGTTCCGTCTCAACCGCGAGTGATTTCTTGACCGGCTCATCCATGGTTTCTTTGGGAAAATTTCTCCAGGCGGTAAAGATAATCAGCATCACGACGGAAATCATTATGACGGGCAGAACGAAAGCCGCTGGAATCCAACCCAAAAGAATGGGAATAAGTCCGATCGTCATGAGAATCGATCCAATCCAGAAGATGCGAATGATGGATTTATCCTGCCATGACAATATCTTCGCCCGAGCTTTCGTCATTCGGATCAAAGCAAAACCAAAAATCGAGGGTAACGACACGAATGCCCAGGAGAATAGACTGACCGCTAACGAAGGAGAAGCCGTAACATCGGGGTGCGACTGTTGCTGATCCGGGTGAACCGCCGAGGGAGGCGATTCGCCCGGACCGATTGGTGGTGTTCCGTCCGTACCGTTTGGTTGGTCGGGTAACTGCGGGTGATCGGTTTCTCCCATTGGAGGGGCCACGGTGATAACAGGGGCGCCGTCTCTTGCCAACGGTGAAAAATCCAAGGGATCCTCAAGGCCGGCTCCCAGGCGCTCCATGAATTCATCAATGGATTCGGCCTGTTGTGAAGAGGGCAAGAATGGCAACTTAGGCAGAGGAGATTCTTCTTCCTCTTCCGGCACGACAACCGCACCGTCCTTTTGAGAGGAAGAACCAGTCCCATTAGAAATACGACCATGGTCTTCTTCATCAAACAACGCCGGCCCGGAGATACCGTCAGTGACTTCATGCCCATCGTCGTGTCCCGCGATATTGTCATAGCCGTTTGATTCCGTGGAATCTGAAACACCGATACCATGCAAATGACCGTCTAAAAACATTCCGTCGATGTGATCCGGAACATCGGGCGATATCGATGCCACAGGAACACGAATGTCAGGAACCGTCTGTTCTCCATCAATTTTTATAGCGACGTTAAAAGCTTCGATGTCCTTTCCTGGATGATGGAAAGCGACCCGCCCGTTTTGTTCGATCAGCGCAGACAAAGACAGCACACCAACGAGTTGGCGAGATCCATTATTGACTTCCACGTAAAATTCGAAAGACACGCGTTCTGATTGCAACTGATTGATGATTCCGTTTTCGACAAGGCGGTTTAAAAACATCGTCAACGCCTTGGGAGAAACTTCCATCAAAATCTGATCGCCCTTGTTTTCAAAACGGAAATCATTTGCGTTCAGCGTTGGAGAAGCGCGCAGTTCGCCTTGAGATAAAACGACCGACGCAGGCAAGATGTCGACAAGGTTGTCCGGCCGATAGACCTCGACGATAGCTGGTACGTTAGAGTCGTGATCAATGACAACGCCGGGGTGGAATGGTGCAAGGCTGCCATCCAAAACAGTCCGGCCTTCCAATGTTTCGATAGAAAGATTCGCCCGCCGGTCATTCGCGCGCGCTTTTCTGCCCTTCTCTGCCGGCTTACTTTTTCTAGAGCGTCTTAAACCAAACAATCCAAGAAGAAACGCCATCCCCATAACGGAAGGTGAACCGGCAACAGCCGCAACTTTTTGATCTTGCAAGCCTGGATTATGTCCCGGAATGATCAACATCGCGCCCTTGTTCTCACGGCGTTGATCCGGCACTGGCTGGAAAAGAACAGGCGGAGTAAACCCGAAAATCTGCAGCAAAGCCCGTTCAAGATAGGGATCCGTTAAATAAGCCTGCCCCGAAGCGCGCCGCTGTTCCCATAGATTTCTCAGTGGTTGGAAAAGAACTGGCGTGGAAACACCCTCCGCACTTTGCTTTTGAACGCATTGATGAAGCGTCTGGATAAGCACTGCCATTTCATCCTGGAATCTTCGCAAAGCGGTTCCATCAGCATCTTGCGTCCAGAGATCTTTGCCTTTGTATCGTTTCTCCGCATCCTGTAACGCATCGATTAAAAACAGATAGGCATCGCGCGGATAATGGTCGGCCACATAGAAATACAGGCTTAACCGGAAACCAAACCGTGCGCCGTCCTGGTCGCCTTGTTTTCCGTTGCCAAACTCCATGAACAGGCGCCGGCGAGCTATTTCAATTCTTTTGCGGCCCGCTTCCTCCTTCTCAATATTTCCTTCGATAGCAGGCAGAACCTCTTTACGAATTTGATCAATGACAGCTTGTACCGCGCTTATATTGCGTTGAGCGGACAAGATGGCATCCTCGTGCCCTTTTTTCTGCTTAGAAAGCGAAAGATAGTCGGCCTTGGTTTTCTCGAATTCAGCCTGAGTTATGCCTCCACTGGACATCAACCGCCGTATTCTCTCGTGCCGCGACCGCGCCGCTTCAACTTGGGGTTCAACTTGATCCGCGGCGCTCCGGCTCGTATCGACGGTGGCTTCGTGTTCCTTTATTTTGGCCTGGAGTACGCTAATTTGGGTTTTCGCCTTTCCCAAGTTCGTTCGTAATTCAGCCTGGCGCGAATCGACGACGGATTCTTCTGCACGAAGGTCATCCAGCTTGGTGCTGAACTCCCGATTGAGATTCTGTAAATGCTCCAGTGTCGCATTCGCTTTATAGGCGGCCAGCGTGCTGGGAATGGCGGGGAGCGTCTTTACTTGAGGATCGAATTTGATTTGAGGGTCGACGTCTTTTACAACAGCTGCTGCCGGTGCTGGCGTTTGGCCCACATGCCTATCGCGTTCACGGATAAAATTGATTTGAAACGTGAGAAGAACAGCGGCGACGATGACGAAGAGAAAAGTCTTTTTTGAAAAGAGTTTCGGATGATCATGGTGGTGATGATCATGTCCATCATCATGGGAATGGTCATGATCGTGAGCATGGTCGTGATCATGGTCATGATCGTGATCATGATGATGCAAGGGCACAGAAGGATTCAAAACGGGTAGGGATCCGAGCGGCCGAGAAGGTGGCCCGTGAGCCGTATCAGATTTTTTTTCTAAATCCTCAAGCTTCTTGAGCGCCTTGAACCCAACCCAGATTCCATGCTTTCCTTCTTTAAGAAAGTGCCAACCAAAGAAAAGAAGCAGAAAGGCATCGACCAAAGGAAGGTTGAACTGCGTCTGGAAAACAAAATCCACCAATATTTCAACGGAATCAATGAGATCCGCCCATTGATGCATCTTGAAATAGGTAAAAACCGGATTGTCATTCGGTAAACCGCGCGAAACGAGAATCGACATCGCATTGATAAAAAATCCAATCAATGTCACGAGAAGAATTTGTGAATTCGCCGTGGTCGGATAAGGGAATAGAAGTTTCGGCACGCCTTCCATGCCGACCATCACGAGGCCGATAATCATTAACGTTGATCCCAGAGTTATGACCCCGACCAGATTCCAGAATTGTTGTTTTGGCTCTTTGGGCTTTGAGGTTCCATACCAGCGCCAGTTCATGAAATAGATAAACCCCAAGACAATCCCGGCCACGACATGCAACCCCATATGGACCGCGTCTCCTTCCAGGAAAAGAGAACCATAAGAGAGATTCCATTCCACCATCGCCCAAACGCCCGTTAAAACAAGCATCAGAACGAACAGAGTAACGATGTTTTTCTGAATCACGGAATGAATGGGATGGAACAGAGCGCCGAGCAAGAATCGAATCCGGGCGCCTGCCGATGCCAGCGGCCTTGGATTTGATTCCGCTGCCCCATGAGCATGAGAAAGCCCATGATGGGAATGCGCATCCGGTAGAAGTGTTTCAAACCCGTGTGAGTGGCCGCCCATTTTGTCCTGGAGGCCTTTGAAAACAAGGTTCGTCGACCACGCAACGACCATTGCTGTGGCAAGGGCTCCGGCCCAGTTTTTCTGATACGGCCTTCTTCCTTTTATCAAGGGTTCAATGACGGATTGAAAATATCCCGACTCATAAGGAGTCCGGGAATTCCGGAAACGCGTCTCTCTTTCTCTTAGAGCGGAAGTAACTTCCGGATGATCCGGGTGACGCATGCGGATCGCATACAAGGCTTCGGGAATACGCTCCCACAGCGTGAATATCGGAAAGGTGGCGCGAACCAAAGCGGCGGCGCGGAGATCCACTTGGTACGCCGTGGGAACGTTCGACAAATTGAATAGCTTTTGAAAAAGTCCCGGCTCGGCCGGGATGTGCTCTTCCAGCAACGCAAAGAGGTCCTTGAAAAGGTTAGGGTCGAGCAATGTTTCACACGCTTCGACAGCGGCGAGCGTTACATATAAGTGTTCGTTCTTGTTTTTTAGAACACCGCGTATGGCATCGATGGCGCGCGGATCTGTGCGTAATGAACCAAGGGATCTGATCGCTTGCGCGCGAACATGAAAATCATCATCCGCCAATAATCGTGTCAGGGTCTCCAAGCGGCGATCTCGGAAAGCGCGGGCCGTCTGTCCTGATGTCGCGTGGAAACGTCCAAGCGCCCAGGCAACGTACATCCGAACGATTCTGTTGGGATCGTTCGATGCCTGAAGCAACGCATCGATTACGACAGGATTGCCTTTTAATCCGAAGGCTTTGGCCAGGCTGGCCCGGTAGTAAGGATCCGTTGCCGTTAGAAGTTCTTGAACTGCGGAATCCAAAGGACTCGACGGATTAATCGCCCGGATGCGCGTCCAAGTTTCGCGGTCAACTCCAATGGGGTTGTCGGGATTGGAATCAACGTCGCTTTGACGCCAGCTTTCGATCGTTCTTCGTTCCCGCGCAGCTGATGTGATGATCAGGTTTCGATAGTCAAGAATATTGCCGTTGGGATCGTTGGGCTTCTCTGCTTCTTGTCCATAACTGCGACCAGACGTCATGCCCACAGCGGCCAAAGCACCGGCGCCGACCGTCCATTTGAGGAAGCCACGGCGCGACAATCCTGCATTTTTCATCCGACTTTCTGACTTAGAAACGGGACGAGTAAGAAGAAATCGTCGAACCATAAATATTCCTGCAATCAACGCTACCGTTATGACAAACGGAAAAGCCAGCGACGAATGGAAAACATTGGGTTTAAGAAACAGCGCCAAAGCGCCAAGTACGGCACTTCCAAAAGCCAATCCAACCACAATGCCTGAAAGACGTGTGGATCCATCTTCATTCTTGAAAAATAATCTGACGCGTTGCCCCGAGGCGTTCACTAGGGCCACTAGACCTTCCGATGTCCGCTTGACTGAGATGAATTTCGGAAGATGCAAACCTTTGGAGAACCATGCCAACGAGCGCTGAAACGCGTTGGGGCCGCCAAGAAGTCCCGCTTGGCCGGAGTACGCGAGGGCCGATTCCTCCAACGCCATAGGAGCAGGGGCCAAGAACAGCTTTTGTCCTGACGCGAGTTTTTCCAGCGGTGTTTTTTCCTGGGAAAAGACAGAAAGAGCAGCCAATCCCGATTCTCCGTCAATTTTCGTTAACCGCGGAGTAATGTGAACAACCGTGACGCCGGCCTTCAACAGACTCTTTTCCATACCGGAGGCATGAAACCCGCCGGTGACAAGCATCGCCGCAATCGAACGTTTTTGATCCATTTGAGTCAAAAAGTTCTCTGCCATTAAGTCATCTCGAAGATGAGCCTGTCGGTAAAACATTTCAAATGGCTGAACGAGGGAAGCTGAAAGATTGGACATTTCCTGCACCCTGGCTTTAAGAGCTTCGTATTCTTCCCACTCGTCTTTCGTTAGGGAAAAATCTGCCAGCTTCGATGACAGATGAAGCCAACGGTCGGCCTCAAGAACAGCGCGTTCTGAATCGGAGAAATTTTCTTTATCAAGTTGATGAGCCTCAAGGGAGCGAACGTCCTCAAAAAGCTTCTCTGGATCAATGCCATCGGCCATGAGAACGTACTGGATATATTTCTTAAATACGGGGAAGGATTTCAAATTGAGCTGGGCGCGCTCAACCAGCCTCGAAAAATGTTCATAAAAGGCGGCTTGGCTCACATCACCAGATTTGAAAGCCAGTCCCAACTGGCCCAACTCTTCCATATCGCGTGTGCTGAATTTTTTCGGAGCGTATTCGAGGAAGGCCCGCCTTTCGTTCTCCACTTTCTGAAAATCAATCGACTTTTCAATATCGAAAGCGGTTAAAAACAATTCGACTTGAGGAAAAATGTCATCAGCGCCGTCGGAGAGTTCTTGCAAGTAAGATGCGAGAGTTATTTTTTCGTCCCAATAATCGTGACGGCTTCGGTAGATCTTTTTTAAGGATTCGTTATGAAAGGCGTCAACTCTCTTATCTATGGAAGTCGAAAAATCAGAAATGGCTTCTAGAAGTTTTGGCCGAAGGAGCGCGCCTTCCTTAAACGCTTCAACGTTGGCCGCATAAGCTGCTCTGTCGTCGATGCCAACAACCCGAGCGTCCCATTTTGGAGTCGTAAGTGCAGCCAAGACGGGCCCCGATATCCGTTGTGATTTGAAAAGGTACTCTGCCGCCTTTTTTGATGCTTCTGGATACGGAAAATTCTGGAACAGTTCCAGGCTCGTTTCCTCAAACGCGCCTTCAAGACCGATGAGATTAATAGCGCCATGAGACGCAACATTTGCCACGACCCGCGCCAAATTGCTTTGCGCTTCGTCATTTAAGTGCACGTCTTGCAAATGGAGAATAATACGGTTGCTGTTGGATTTCTTGGGGGTACAGATTCTCCGGACCGTGGCGAATTGCGAAGGAACGGTTTGCAAAAGGCGAACCCAATCTCTTTTAAGATTTGCCTGTTTCCATTTTTTCGTTGTTTCAAACGGCAGAAGCTCGGCCCCTTGGGCGGTCCGGTTAAGAACAGCGGCGGGCAGCGCATTTCCCGGTCCCATGCCCATAGGAAGTCTGGCGAGCAATGTCGATTCAGGTTTTGAAGCCTGATGAATTCCTTTTCTGCGTTCCGTCCAGAATTGTTCTTCAGGTTTATGGGCCCAAAGACAATTGGTTATAAACAAAGTAACTGCGAGCAGGTACGAAATATATTTGGTTGCTTTTGAAAAACGAGACATGGTTCCTCAACTCATCCGCACAAAGCTTCCCTATGAAGGGACTGCAATAACGTTGCGGTAATTTTTAATTGGTGTTGTGTGAGTCTCCGCCGCGGCCGATGGCCGTGCGAAGCGTTAGGTGGATGAGTTAGGCGAGGGGCGGAGCGCGACTGGAAACAACAGCGTAAGAAGCGAGGGAATTAAGAACTGAAGGAAAAGCGACGCGCAAACGTTCTTCTTGGCGATGCGGTGGTGAAAAGCGGCTCGGAGCGGCTCCCAATCCATCCGTGCTCGTGATGGTTTTGCAAACCACGCAGGCGTGATGGGATTCCTTAACATGATCATGGTCAATTACATGAAATGTGAAAGAAGTTACCGCCGCCGCGAGGAGTAACCCGCAGAAGAATCGAATACCTATTTTTAGATTCTGTTTCATTTTTTCAATTGTTCACAACGCAGGCACCGCTTACAAAGTTGACGATTTATCCAATGAGACGTTGCAAGGCACAAAGCCCCGCCCGCGGCAATCATTTCCGCATGAGCGTGCGAACTAAATTGACTGAACGTCAAAAGAGCGATTCCGGATCCAACAAGTAAAAGGAGATGCCAAGCCTTGTGACGCCTTACTCCCCAACAGAAACCGCCAACAGCCAAAATAACGGAAACCAAAATGACGCCCTTGTGGATTATCTCATGCGACGCGGACTCAAACGCCAGAAATGGAAGAAGCGCCACGGCAAGCGGCGTTAAAGCGCAATGAACAGCGCAAGCGAATGACAGATAGGTTCCTATGTGATCAACCCTGTTCAATGCCGAGATTTCAGCGGGAGTATCCACTCATCCCTCCCATAGATAAGGTTTGCCGGTAACCGTCAATCTCCTCGCAGGTCAGCTCCGTTGACGAAAACAAATCGACGATGGCTTTAACGGCTTGAGCTGCGTCGGAACCAACGGCATGAACTACAAACTTTTCACCACGCAACGGACCCATGTTAATCAAGAGATCGAGGATGGACCGCGCGTTCACGCGCAAAGTTCCATTCACGAATTCAATCTCCGAATGGAACCGATTCGCCGTTTGAATAACCAGCGTCGCTGGCCGTAAATGAAGGCCATGCTCGCATGGGATGGAAACTTCTCCCGTTGCCTTGTTATCTGATTTCAATTCTTCGCGCATACCAGCTTTAATTCGTGACAGTCTCCGCATTCCCTTTGTTTGTGCCGTTTTGAAAAACGAACCCAATGTTCTTTTTGCTTGGGATTCAATACTCCAGAGCCTTTGCACCATGGACAAATATTTTCAAAAGCCGAAATAATAGCGTCCCGGATAAATCCAGACCGGTTCTTAATCCCTTTCATCAGCTCAGCGATCTCACTCGAAACTTTAAACGTCAGGACTTCAAATGCTCCGGCAGACGGCTCACTTGCTTCTATCCCTTTATTCCCGCACTCAACTTTGATCTCGTTGCAATCGTCGTCATCGCATTCCCGGATCGTGTGCTTTTGGGAGAATTCTTTCCAATGCTTGCGCATTTCGGAATTTAAGATTCCGGCGCCGCTGCAAAACTCGCATGCGTTGTTCAAGGCCACAAGCAACGCATTGCGGATAAAATCGGACCGGTTTTCCAGCTTTTCGAGCTTGCGCTTAAGAACAGCATCCGTCTTGAAAGAAACGATTTCCCGTGTTTTCATGACGGAAGTAATACTAAGTATTACCATAAAGGGCAACAACTATTTTTGAAGAACTGAAACCTCGTCGGCTTTCATTTCGTAAAGAGCCATCGTATCCTCTTCGATAACGCTTCCGACTATATTCAACGTTCCCTTCACCGTGACGATATTATCCGGGAAGAACTCGGCCGATTTATCACCATCCATAGTCACATAAATCCGGTGTGTTAATTTTGGCGGTCCCCCGAAACAACACGATGCTTTATCCCGCACCAACAGGAATGTTTTTACGCGCGCATCGGGCACTTCCAATGGCACCATAAACCCTTGGATTGATATTTTCTTTCCATTCAAAGCCATCACGTTTTCGGGCACGCGGGTTGCGTTTGGTTCGTTTTCCGCCATCGATCCGTGTCGATAACGGCCAGTGTATTGGGACATTGTTTGAAAGCCACCCAGGAAATCAAATGTCACGGCCCGATACTCCTCCTGTTTCTTCGCATCTGCGCAGGGAACCGCGCCGCCCATTAAGAGCGTGCTCAAAATAAAAATCGGTCCTGCGGCAAAGCGCGTCATTGAGTCGCAATAAACTTTTCAAGCCTTACGATTTCCTCTTTGGCTTTTTGATGATAATCGCGTCCGTTTTCGTCTTTCAAAATGATCTTCCAGAGAGCCAACGCCTCTGGGTAGCGCCGATGCAGTTTGTAAGCGTTGGCGAGAATCGCCTTGACCATCGTCGGACATTCGGGGTCTGCGATAGACGTTTCCAGCATCTCGATCATTTTCTCGAATTGGTTGCTTTGCTTGTATCCGATACCGGTGACAAACGTGTGGAACGGCCAATATTTCGGATTGAAACGAATCCCCTCGTTCAAAACCTCCAATGCTTCCTGGGGCCGGTTTGTGGTCTGGAGGTACGCGAGGGTCGCTGCTCCGAATAGATAAGCTCGCTTAAAGTAGGGATCGATCCGCGCCACGCGCAGCGTGTCTCCCTTAAGATAGGGATATTTCATCCCTTTTTCTTCGGCGTTCCCATAATCGCCCATGTTTTGAAGCAGTTGCACCCAAGCCACATCCGCTGCCACCGAGCGAAATCCCGAAACAATGAACGCGGCGTCCTGAAACCCGCTGTTTTTCGTCAGCAGCATGTCGAATCGGGGAAATGGGGGTTGGTACAACCGTGCAATCTGCGCTTGAGAGAATAAAAAGACCGCGAGCGCCACGATGCACAACCCGATATTTCTATCGAACCTAAAGGAGCGATTCATCAGACCTCCTTCCTGGAAAACAACCAACTCGTCAAGGCGAGCGCGGCAATGACGTAGCTCACGGAATAAATAAACATCCATCCAAACCAAGCCGCGGGCGGTGTCTGCGTGGCCTGCCAAAAATCCCGGAAATTGAAATAACTGAAGTTGGGAGAAACGTGCTGGAACACCCAGATGGCCGTTTTTACCAGAGGATTGGCAGAACGATCAGCCATGTATCCGAGCTCGCTCGAAAAATGCCCCATGACCCACAAAAACCCCGTCAGCGTCATGGACGACGCTGTTGACGTCGTGATCAGTGAAATCAAAAGAGCCAGCGACCCCACCACGGCGATTTTCCCAATAGAACACACAATCGCGACGGGATAAAAACTCTGCCACGTCCAACTATGGATGAAAAGACTGCTCACATGCAGCGCTCCCATCATCAGGATTCCCAATGTCAACGCCAATACGGTTCCCAGATAACGGCCCACGATGTACTGCCATCGCTCGATGGGATGACTCAATACCAGATAAATGCTCCGCGATTCGACTTCTTCCAAAACCAAGTTGACCGTGACGAAGATGATCGCAATCAAAGCCAGAAACTCAATTCCACCCAATCCCACGTTGATCATCATCCGAAGCTGCTCTTCCACCGCCAACGATGAGATCACCATGCCACTTCCCAACAAAATCAACCCGAAAAGAATCACCGTCAAATAAACCCGATGCCGAATATGCTCTTTGAGCGTGTACTGAATGACGGCCATCATGCCTTCCATGTTTCCTCCTTTTCCGAGTCGGTCGGCTCGACGAACCGCAGCGGACCAATGCTCTCGGTGCGTTTAACGGTCGATGCGAACAGACTCTCCAGCTTCCCTTCCTGGTTTCTCCATTCCTTGTGCTCCATGAGGTAAACCAGTTGGCCGGCCGCCAAGATCCCGATCCGATCGCAAACTTTTTCCACCTCAGAAATATTGTGAGACGACAAGAAAACGGTCTTGCCTTGATTCTTCAACCAATGGATCAGCTGCCGGAGTTCGCGTATGGCAAGCGGATCCAAACCCGTCACCGGTTCATCCATAACCAAAATCTCAGGGTTGTGAATCAATGCTTGCGCCATGCTCACCCGTTGCATCATCCCTTTGGAATAACCGGAGATGGGCCGGTCCGCGCTTTCCGATAGGCCGACTTTATAGAGAATCTCATCGACCGCTTTTTCTCGGCCTGCCCTCGGCATCCGAGCCAATTTGGAGTAAACGCGAACGGCTTCCCGCCCGGTCAAGTATTTGTTCACGTACGCCGCCTCCGGTAGGTATCCGATCTTCTTCAGCGACGCCATGTTGGGCATTATCTGTCCCAAAGCATCCACCCTCCCACTGGATGGGCGAAGAAGCCCCAGCAACAGCTTTATGGCGGTCGTCTTGCCGGAGCCGTTCAATCCCAAAAGTCCGAACACCTCCCCTGGTCGGATTGCGAGCGTCAGTCGGGATAGACCGGTGCTCTTTTTGACCCGGCCCAAGTGGGAGCGCTCATATATTTTTGTGACATTTTCGAACTTAATGACTTCCACGTTTGCGCCTCCTTATCAAGAAAACAATCCCCACAATGACGGCGATGAGAAAGGGCGGGTAATTCACCAAGCGAATTCCCGCGTTCTTCATTCCATCCACTTTCTGTTGGAACGGAGTGCGAACCAAGCCGGCGAGGGGCAGATTGAATTCGGGATTTTCAAAAGGCACATCGATGTGTATTTTCTTAGCCGCTGAGACCGTCAATCTGGTGACGTACTCTTCAGGCTGGGAGGACTTCACATTTTCCTTGTCTCGATGCGCTTTGTATTCGCTGAAAAACCGCGAGCGCCCCGACAGCGTCTGCCGGGCCAATTCAGCATCCTTTGTCTCTATGGGGTAAATGATTTCGTAGATGACTTTGGAGGAGGCCGGTTGCAGCGGTTCTTGGATGTAACGGCACTGAAAAGAAGATGCCGTCAGCGTCTTTTCACCAAGTTTCAGCTCAAAAGACTTGTTCACATAGTCGCGAGCCCTTTTTTCAAACTCCTCCGGCCAATCGCTTCCAGGCAACGGCGTCTTAAACGGCACATGCAGAATCTCGTCGTACCAGTAACCGGCGTTCGACTCCAATTTGGCTTCGATCCGATTTTGATTGATCTTTAAGTCCACAAGGACGGGGTAGATGGCGTACTCATGCGCAAACGCTGCGCCGAACACGGCCATGCAACTGAAAAACATAAATGACATTTTCATCATCTGTTCACACCTTTTGCGCGTTATCTCCAAGAAGATGGTAAAGACTCCATTCTCCCTGATCCAGAATTGTAGCTTCGACCTCAAGAGTCCCGCTCACCACGATCGGACGGTACGCAAAATAGGGCGCCGTCACAGGTGGTTTCATCGTCACATGCACCCATTCGTTTAGTTTTGGCGTTCCGCCAAAACAACAGGAAGCCAGATCTCTCACCAACGCGAACGTCTTGACGCCCTCTTTCTCCACCTCAAGCGGGATCATGTACCCGCGTATCGCCACTTTTTCGCCTTTCAAGGCTTTTACATCCACGGGCAGATCACTTGGCTGGTTCGCATGCTCCAGCAATTTGAGGCTTTTCTTAAATTTATCGGCGTCAAAGGCCCCGAGGGTCTGAAATGAAATTGTTTTGTACCCCTCAACGGCCACTTCTTTCGGAGGAAAGAGAAACGGCCATCCCCACAACAAAAGAAATACACCCATCAATTGCAAAGTGAGAACAACGGCGTTTTTCAAACGCTTGCCGAAACTCTTTGTCTTTTTTCTCCCCTCCTTCGGCTTCATAACTTGGCCGCTTTGACAATTTCTCCTTCCATTCGATAAAGGCACGAAACCTGGCCTTCGAGCTTGCTCATGCCCACTTCAAATTGACCGGACACCGTAATTGGCACGAAATCGACATAGTCGGCGAATTTCTTGTCCTTCATTTTTACGAAGATCCACGCATTCAACCGGGGATTCCCGCCGAAACAACACGACATCTGATCTTTGACAAGAACGAAAGTCTTGATCCGGCCTTCCTCGTCGCCCTCCAAAGGAATCATAAAGCCTTGAATCGAGATCATTTTCTTATCCAAGGCTTTCACCTTATCGGGAATCTCGCAGGTTCTGTCTTTCGGATCGAGGTTCGGGTTATCCGGGTCGCATAGGAAATCGCTCAATTCCCCGAATTGGATTTTTTGGTAATCGGCCGCGAGGACGAGGGGTGAACGAAGGAAGAGCGAGACCAACAATAAAAAATGGGTCGCCCCCCAACTTCTCCTAAAGGGGATTAAGATATGCCGAGGAGCGACCAAATCACGCATGCGAGTCATTCCCTCCCGGAAAATTTACTGGGACGGACTCAAACGACTGTCCCTTGATCTGAATCTTCTTGATCGTTCCGGTGAACTGGTTTTGGGCTTTCAACGCGCCCAACCGGCTCCGAAACTCAGAGGTGTCGCCGATTTTTTCTCCCGTCAATGGATTATCCATCGCCAAGAGTTTTATAGTGACTGGACCGATTGTCAGTTCGATTTCCTTTTGTGATAGGCGGACGGAATTTTCCGCTTCTCCATCGAGCGCGTAAGCTGTGAGTTGTCCGGTCGCCTGATCCAACACCAACTCGATATGGGCGAACTCCTCTCCCAGTTCAACCAATGTGCCGCCATGAGGAGCCTTGTGCTCGTGTTCATGTGCTGTCTCAGCGGTCGATGTCCCCGCCGCTTTAACCACTTCTGTTTGGTTGGCGGGACGGCAACCGATTCCGGCGAGGCTGACGAGTACCAACAGATAAAATCCTTCACGTGTATCCATAAAGACGTCTCCTTTTTTAATCACGACGCCAGCGCGAGATGCGTGGCCACGTCTGTGCTGTAAGCTTTGAGGGCCGGAAGAATTCCGGCGATCACTCCCATAAATGTCATTCCCAGCGGCGCGAGGATGAAGATCGGATGTGGTTTGAGCACATCCAACACAACGCCGGTCTGAGATCGTATGACGACCGCCGCGCCACCCAAAATCATCGCGTAGACCGCGTATCCCGCGATCGCCCCCAGAAACGAAATCACCGCCGCCTCGGAGATTATGGATGAGAAAACCATCCACCGCCGGGCTCCCAAGGCGCGTAGGATCGCGAAGTCGCGTTTTCTCTCATTGATGGAATTGTAAATGCTGGCGAGTATTGAAGCGGCCGCGACAAGTATGACGATGTAGGCAACGAGCGCTAAGATTCGATTCACCCAACCCATCTTGTCGAAAAGCTCCGCCATCACGCGCCCGATCGGCCATGCCAGTGTCGCCACTTTGCCTTGGCGATTGATGGTCTGATCCATGAAGAATCCGATTTGGGGACTCGTGAACTTGAGCATCACGGCGCTCACCTCTTTATCTTCGTCTGGAATCGCCTCGTTTTCTTTGGCCACGAATTCCTTTCCCGTACCGCGAAGAACATGGCCGGACATCCGGTAAATTCCGTCAATCGGAATCCAAACCACCCGATCCGACGGTGTGTTGGTTGGCTGCAAAACCCCGGCCACCTTGTATTCATCCTTGTGTTTCATGTCTTCATTGTAGGCGACGCCGTGATAGGGGTTGAATATTGATCCGGCGGTGAGACCCGTTTTCCGGGCGACATAACTTCCGATGACCGCTTCCTGCTTGGTGGAATCGAAGAAGCGCCCGCCCGATTGGACGGAAAAGTATTTCCCTTTGTCGTATTCGAATTTGGAAAAGATTTCGTCCGTGGTACCGACGATCCGAAATCCTTTGAAGTTATCGCCGACTGCATAGGGAACGGCGAGGGTGACGCGGGGATCGTTTTTCATGGCCTGATAGAGGCTCCAGGGAATATTACCCGGGGACGTTTCCAGATGAAAAATCGTATTGAGAACGAGTTGCAACTGGCTTCCCCGCGCTCCTAATACCGCGTCAAAACCGGTATGTCCACCAGTGAAGGCTTTGTAGGTTTGGGTGTTGATGCTGAAGACCGCCATGACAAGCCCCGTCGCCAGCGCCGTGGAAAATCCCGTCACGATGGACGATAGCGCGTGTTGGCGCAGGCTCCGCGTGACGTAGATCAAGAGTCCGAATAACTTTTGGAAGAGTTTCATGGTCGGGCCGCCCGATTGATCTTCTCCAGCTTATCGACCCGCTCAAACTGAGAAAGAATCGAATGGTCGTGGCTCACGACCAGAAGGGCCGCGCCGTTTTCCTGGCAGATTTGACGGATGAGACCGAGCGCCTCTTTCGCGTTGTGTGAATCGAGATTCCCGGTGGGCTCATCGGCCAGGACGATTCTCGGATGATTGGCCAGCGCCCGGGCCACGGCCACACGCTGCTGTTGGCCGACGGAGAGTTGGCGAGGCTGGTGGTTCATGCGTTTTTCCAGGCCGACCCGTTTGAGCAGACTCTTCGCCCGCAACGGATCAACGCCTTTCCCGAACATCATGCCCAGTTCCACGTTCTGAAGGGCGGTCAATCCCTGCAGGAGATTAAAGACTTGGAAAACGTACCCGATGTTCAAAGCGCGCAGATGATCGCGCCGGGCCTCGCTCTCGTCGGCGATTTCTTCTCCCGACACAAGAATGCTGCCCTCGTCGGCGCGAAGAATTCCGGCGATGAGATTCAAGAAAGTGGTCTTTCCGGTGCCGCTTCCCCCTTCCAGCGCGATTTGCTCTTTCTCATTCAGCGAGAAAGAGGGCACGTCGATAATTTGATGCGTCTCGCCATCCGGTGAGACAAAACTCTTTTTAAGATTTGTAATTTGCAATGGCTTCATGATTCGCTCCTACATTTTCGGTCGATGGTCTGTTTCTATACAGACCTGTGGCGTGAAAACGCCTATCGACCTTGAAAGAAGCCGACAGACGTCAGACTAAGCGAGAGAAGAGGGAGGGGCTCGAGGAGAGTTAGGAGAGAAAAGAGATGCTATGGGACCGAGGCCGACCTGTGGAATCAGCATCAACCTTTCGATCACAAGCGACGGACTGAAAGTATTGACCGGGGCGACCGGCTCCGGAGCCGATTTGATGTGTTCGCAGAGCAGACAATGCGTTTGATGACTCTTGTCATGCGCATGGCTGTGCAAATTGGGATGCAACACCCACAATCCGCAGGCCGCGAAAAGCGTCGCAAAGGCGAAAGCCTTGAAAATTTTCTTTAGACGGATCTTCTTCATGTTTCCAACACCAATTGAGCCATGCTGGCCGAGGATCGAGAGGAATCCAACGCAAACGCAACTCCAAGTGAACGACGAAGATAAGCCATAAATACCCCTCTCTATTTCCGCCCAGCGAGCAAAAGGCTTGATTTTTTAAATAGATAGGCGAGTCCCAAAATCGCGCTGGAAACGGCAATCACGGTGGGGCTAAGCGGCCAATCGTTGTGATAGGAAAGGTAAAAACCCAGGAGGCCGCTGGCGCCGCCGAAGAGCGATGAAAATAAAAAAAAGCGCGCCATCGTCGAGGAAAACCGGCGGGCCGCCAAGGGTGGAATAATGAGAAAAGCGAAGGTCAGCATCGGCCCAACGACCAAAACGCCAATCGAAATGGAAATTCCGATCAACAAATAAAGAATAACGTCCCATAAAACAACGTTTTTCCCCATGACCTGGGCCGATTCACGGTCGAAGGACACAAAAAGAAAATGCCGGTTGAGGAGAATGAAAGAAATTCCCAGGGCGAAGTAACTGATTAAAAGTAGATGCAGATCAGCCGCCGAAACAGCCACGATTTCGCCTTGCAACATGCCGAGAAGTTCGATTCTTCCCGCCGGATTGGACGTCACAAACAGGATGGAGGCGGCGAAAGCGATGGCATACACCGCTCCCAAGCGGCTTTCGGTGGTCCCTTCGCCTTTACGTTCCATCGCGCCGAGAATAATGATGGCCGCCACGGTGAAAACAATCGAGCCGACGAGCGCCAAGATGCGGTCGTTGGCTTCTCCGGCGTGCAAGGACCAGGAGATGCCGATCCCATGGAGAAAAAACACGAATGAAATGCCGGCGGCCGAAATTTGCGGAAGCGCGACGCCAAGAAGCACCATGCGCCGCAAATAGAAATAAACGCCGACGAGCGGGCAGAAAAAGCCCACCACAATGCTTCCCCAGAGCGCGTTATGAAGGATGAAATTCGACTGAAAAAGAGAAAGGAATTCGCTCATATATTCATCTCAAAAGAAGTTCGCGCAGCCAGTCGGGATGATTGAGATCGTCTTTGCTGCCCACCTGAACTTTATCATCGTTCACAATCAAAACCCGATTGATCGCGGCCCGCAAGGAATCGAGGTGATGCGACACCATGAGAATCGTGAGCTGCTCTTTTTCATTCAGCGAGCGGAGAAAATTAAGGATCTGTTCCTCGGCGAGGAGATCAATTCCGGCCGTGGGTTCATCCAAAACCAAAACGACGGGGTTTGTCGCCAGAGCGCGGGCGATTAAGATGCGCTGCCTTTGACCACCCGAAAGGTGGGCAAATTGGTGATCGGAAAACGCCTCCATGCCGACTTTTGTGAGCGCCTGGGCGACGTTTTCATTAATTCTTTTGGTCGGAAACGCAAACCACGGGAGGCTGGCTGTGGCCCCCATCTTCACCACGTCCGCCGCCGTCAGAGGATAAATGGAATCGAGTTGATCGCGCTGCGGAACGTATCCAAGTTGTCTTTGAAGGCCACTCGAGTGGTTCACCGTGCCTGACAACGGGGCGATCAACCCCAAGATTCCTTTCAAAAGAGTCGTTTTGCCGGCCCCGTTGGGACCAACGAGACCGGCAAACTCGCCCTTTTCTATCTCCAGCGATACATCCTTTAAGATGGGTTGGCTGTTGTAGCCGAATGAAGCGTTGTTGACCGAAATGAGACTTTCTATTGGATGGCCTCCACAATGTTGGCGATGTTGCGGTCAATCATCCCAAAGTAAGTGCCGGAATCCGGGAAAGCGCCGCCCATGGTGGCCACCCTCGCGATTTTGGCGCCCGTCTGCGCGCTTAACCAACGTGACGTTTTGTCCGAATATTGGACCTCATTAATAACCAGCTTCACACCCAATTGCTTCATTTTGTTGGAGAGATCTTCCAGATGCTTCGGACTGGGAGCGATACCTGGTTTGGGTTCCACTTCACCAACGATATCCATTCCGAGGAATTGAGCCAGATAGATCATGTCCTTATGTTGCGACACCATCTTGATTCCTTTGGCAGACGCCGCTTTTGTGCGCCACTGCTCCAACTTTCCTTTCCATTCCGCGACAAACGCTTCCTTATTTTTATTGAAAACGTCCGCGTGAACAGGATCGAGAGACGAAAGTCCTTCGGCGATGGCGCGAGCCATGTTTTCCCCGTTGCGTGGGTCTATGTTGTAGTGCGGGTTTCCATCGGGATGCTGATCTCCTTCCGTTCGAGTGAGCACGGTCGGAACTTCGAGCGGGTGAACATACCGGCTGCAATCAATATATCCTTTCCGCCCCGGAAGAAGATCTGGGTTGCCGGCGACGTCGAGAAGCGCCGGCAAGAAGGCGTGCTCGGCTCCCAAACCGATGTGGACGACCGCATCGGCTCGGTTGAGCTTCGTAACGAAACTCGGGCGCTGCGGAACTCCATGAATGTCCTCCGTTCCTCTGGCCAATGATTCAACCTGCACATGATCTCCGCCGATCCGGCTGACCAGGTCCGCCAAGTCAGGTGTGGTAGCGATAACCCGGAGCGCCGCTGAAGCGGAACCCATTCCAAAAACGCCGATGGCCAAGGCCACGGCAATATGTTTAAAAAGTTTCATATTTATCTCCTATATTATCCGTGATTAACGGTCCTTGAAAGTGTGGGCGTGACGTCCGATGGTGGCCATCCACTGAACAAAAAACTGATTGTTCGCTCGGGTTCCGATGCTGTCGGTTTGTTTCGACAACTGAAACCGGATACGCTGGAACTCCGATGGAAGAAAATTCACCATGCCGCCGTAGGTCTTCGTCTTCAGGTTGTCTGGATCGTCCAGGTCTTCCGCGACGTCGTAAAAGCCTCCCGCGCTCCACCGTCGGCCGAGAAGGGCTTCTAGAAATGAATAACCGCCTTTGGCGTTTCGCCGCTGAAAATCGTCGGTGTCGCCGGTGCCGTCACCGTCTGAGTCAATTGCCAACTCCTGACGACGGCGTTCGCTGTTGGTGAACACTTCCGTCCCCCACGTGACCTTCCTGATGAACCCAAGAGTTCCCGGTTCGTAGCGATAGGTTATATCCGCTCCGGCCAGGACACGTTCGCTCCCGCCCCGGTCGTTTGGAATTCCACCCACGAACTGCTCGGTGGGCGTGTAGGCTTCGCTCACGCCGATATCCAAGCCGTTCTTGTCTCCGAGCGGAATGTAAGTGAACAGACGGCCGTTGTAAGTAAAGGCTTCGCTGTGGCGCCCGTCCACATTTCCCGTGCCTCCGGGATTGAGGGTTTGGTCTTCTTCAAGCCGAGTATTTTCGGCGCCGATTTTGTTCGTCGCGCCGATAGTCGCCTGCACATAGAACGGAAGTGGCAAAAGATATGTCAACTCTGCTCCATCGGCTTTGGACTCCCCATCAATGAACGTATCAAGCGACAGCGTCCGTTCCACAAATGGCAGTTCGTGATCATGAAATTTCGGAAGGCGACCGAAATTGGCGAAATATCGGCCCGCCCGCAGTTGAAGGCCTCGGGGAAGACGTGTTGTGACGACCGCCGCCTCCTCCACCTCTATTTCTTCACTGGTGCCGTTAATGATGAAGTAGGCCCGCGTAAAAGGATCAACGGCAGCTTCGAAATTCAGCTCCGCGCTGCGGAATTGAAAGGAACTGTTTTCATTGGTCGTTTTCCGATAAACAGCATCCAGGACAACGCCCATTGCCGGATTAAAGACGTTTGTGTAGGGGTTGTTGCTCGTGTTGGAACGAAGTTCTTTCAGAACGGCATTCTTAATTTGTTCAGCTTCAGGGGTCATTTCCGCCGCAAGGCAATAGGACCCGGCTGTCGCATTAAGTGAAAATATCACTATTAACAGCTTTAAATATTTCATGGAAACCTCTCTTTTTTTGAGTGACTGGAATTTCTCGTATTTCTGAGGTCGCTGCGACGGTTAAAAAACCTAGAGCCGCTGCGCTCAGAGTAATGGTTTATTTACGAACGGGGAACGAGGTTACGAGAGAGGCGGACCGCGGGGATCTTGATCCGAGATTTGATGGGATGGGGCTTGAATCAGCGTTAGAAACGGCAACGCGTTCGAAGAAACAAAAACGGGTAAAGAAAGTTGAACAACAGGGGCCGGGGTTTTCGTCGCTGTTTGGCAAATGATGCAATGATGCGATGTCGTTGTTGCGTAGTGCTCTGCGTCCAGGTGCGCCGAGTGAAGGACGATGGTCCCCACTGCGCCGAACGCGACAACGAATGCACAATAACGAAGAAACTTTTTCATGCTCGCGGGAAGTATTACAAAGTATTATTTTTAAGTCAAACTGATTTTCAATCTTTTTCCTTATCCCCAAATTTTCCTGCTGCAATCATCCTGCATCTCTTTAGCATCCTGATAATAATCACGCTGTGCGAAATTGATTTTATTCATAGCCTTAACTTGAGAGGATTTGCGAGCGGCGGAGTTCTATTGATCTGGCTGAGGGGCCATGGGTATCGCATCCCACGTGCTATGACACATCGACGGAAAAGTGACTTTTTCCCCATATATTATCCCATACAAAATGGGGTGGTTTTTGTCCCAGGCTCGTAAGCGCAGAGTCGAACTTGATGATGCCATTGCAAAGAAATAATCCAATTAATGACCGTAGATAATCATTCCATTAGCTGTTAATATTTCAGCATGAGATTAATAATCTTCCTTTTTATTTGTTTGGTTGGGTGCGGCAGACCTGGCCTCTCTGAAGCAGACGTACTTGATCGCCTAAGTAAACGTGGAATGACCGTTGAACGACAGCAGGGCATTGCTCTTTCGCAAGGGCAGTTGAGCCGCCTGCCAACCTCCGAGCAAATGTTTACCATCCGAGTATCAAACAGCAATGGAACCAGCGGCCCGATTACGCTGCTCCGCTTTAAAAACGTCTCCAAAGCCAAAAAGGCAGACCAAGCCAACATTATTAATGGGTTCGCGGCACAAAACTGGTTTTTTGCGGGATTGGTTCCCGTCGATATTGAAGATTCAATTAAGGAGGCCCTTAAGTGAAAAGTTTAATCGGACTTGCAGCACTCTTGGCCCTAAGCGGTTGCGGCGGCCAGCCGTCTCAAACGGCTCCCACTAGCGGCAACACATCCGTTTCAACCGAGACATCGGAAGCCCTTCTCACAAAAGAAGATATTCTTGCAACTTTGTCCCGGCATGGGTTAAACCCGGAAACGGTTCCGGCACCAGAGGTATCAAAGAAAATGGCCGAGGCCCTGGCCGGCATTCCCAATGGAACAACAGATCGCTTTTTATTGGGGATCGATAAACAAGGGCTGATGGCGCTCGGGTTCGGATCAATCGAAGACGCCAAACTTATGGAAGAGCGACACAAAGGAGATGGATTTCGGCATCACAATTGGTATCTGGGCGGCATTGTCCCCGCGGATGTTTTCAACAAAACACGAGACGCCCTGCGCAAAGGCTAAATATTACTCTCCCTCCAGTGTCAGAATGACCGGACCTGCGTTCAACGACATTGGGGCGCCATCCGGCATCACCGTCTGAGCATGAAGATAAAGGTCCACTTTATACTCTCCTTTTCCTAAGCCCGAGGCGATCTCCAGATTGTTCCAGGTGTGGTCACCGGGCCGGTGTTCCACCTCCACGACTTTCTCAATCGGCTCAATAAGCGTTCCACCTTTGACTCGAAGTCTATAACGCGCAAACATCGGAAAGGGAGGTTCGTTTCTTTGCGGACGAGAAAACCCCTCGACTACATCCCGTCCCAGATAAACATGCCCGGAGGAATAGATTCTTCCGTCTTTAAATTCAAACTCCACCTCGCGCCACAAAAACCTATTTTCATCCGGCTCGAACGAGCTTTTCTGCCAGTCGAATGTGACCGGTGCTCCGGCTTGCTTTAACAGACCTTTCACATCGGACGGAAAATCTGGTTTCGATCGCAACATTTCGTTCAGCACTCGGACCGCTTCTTCCCGGGCCCCGCGTTTTAACAAACTGTCCAATATGGGTTCTTTGCCGTAATAGTTGGGGTTGCGCAAATCCGCCATCAATTGATTAACAGATTTTTGATTCTCCGCCTCTCCCGCTTGATGGGCACTTGGCACATACGAGCCATCAGAAACGATGGACGATTGCTCATCTGGCGAGGGTTCGGCAACGGTGGCTTTAATCTCCCAGGACTCGTTGTAAACTTTCCATGCGCCTCCTTCGAGGATCAAGGTGGTGGTACCTTCCACCGCCATCCCTTCCTTCATACCTTGGGTTGAAATGATAGCCTCTTTTTCCCGAATATCCTTATGTTTGATTTCAATCGTATCGGGAACCACAGCTTTCAACATCGCTAATTTTTGTTCTTGCCCTGGAGCAAGAAATTCCGCCGCATATCGGCTGGATACATTTTTTTTCAAAGCCGAAACATCGCCTGATTTAATCGCTGATCGGAATTTCTGATAAGTGTTCTCAACTCTGGCCTCATCCGATGCTCCAGAGCAACCGGTCGAAAAGGCGGCTAAGCAGCCGACAACGCCGATAAGAAATAACCTCTTCATTAAATTTTCCCCCGACCGCGCTTTATCAATTCCAAACGCCGTCATTTTAATATTCCTTGAAGGTATCGCCGGGTCGATTCAATGGGCAGTCTTTGGATGACTTGGCTATCCGACATCCACCCACTCGACTTCTTTCTCACATGAGGGCCAATGATGAGGGAAACAACAATCAGGCCAAAAAAAATGACGACCCCTCGAACGAGTTGCTTAATGATGAATCTGATACTGGGCTCAGTTGAATCCAGCGCGGGATCCCGGCCCAACGTTTTGCGCATTTGACCGACGATCCAGTCCGCTTCCCTTTTATTCCGTATCCCATCGCCCGCCGGAACCCAATGCCCATTCTCCAGAATCAGGGAAACGCCGTACTGCTGCCCCTCAAATACAGCTTGCGGTTTTAATTTGATCGCTTTTACCTGGGAAGAGAGAAAAGTTTTCTGAAAGCCGATTCCAAGCAGACCTCTGCGGATTTTGATGAAGTCGCGATCAACAACGACCCGTGTGATCAAAAGCCAGTTCGGCACAATAGACGTCAAAAGCATAATCTCAAAAAATAAAAAAAAGGAAAAAATAATATCCACGGTCGAGTCTCCATGATCCAGCGGAACAAGAGCGAGGACGCAGGAAAAGGAAACGAAAATTAAAAATACCAACGAGGTGAAGAGGCCTCCGATCCAATTGCGAGCGGCCGGAAAAACGATATCCCAGCCGCCGGAGGGAGCGGCCTCAACTTTGATTTGAGAGATTGGGATGGGTTGATCGAGAAAGGATGGCGCAAACTTTTGATAATTTTCAGGCGGGGGACAGGGTTCCCCCGCTCCTTGCTCCGGCCGGAAGACCGGCACTTCAAATACATCCGTGAAATCAATTCCCGCCATTTCGCTTTCAACCGAGAGATACCAGCGGATGGTTTTCCGGGGATCGGACTGATCCGTTGGCATGCAATTGGAAGGAACATAAATATTAACAGGGATAACCATGCCTCCGGCATCCTGTTGCAATTCACTTTTTTCCACCACGATTTCCTCGTGCCACAGAGATGTCCTGCCGTCCATCCCGCGACCGGCTGATCGCCTGACTTTTTTCACGCAATTCAGGTGCAGCCGGACGAAAGAGACCGCGCTTAAGTCCGCTCTCGTATAAATGGTCCCTGAAACCATTCCTCCAATCACCCCTGGATTTGGATTCATGCGAAAGATTCCCCACCCAAATTTGATCCATTTCATTATTTCTCTTATAAAGAAAAAAATGGGGATCAGGCCGATGAAACTCCAAACGAATAAAGCCAAGTCGCTGTGGGATTCGCGGGCCCTTTCCATTGAAAATTTGAACAGCCACGCCAAGGAAAAGGAATTCCAAACGACAGCGAAAATCGCCCAAATAAAAAGTTGCGTACTTTGAGAAGAGCGAATTTCTCCCTTCAGCCAATCCGACCGCCATTTCCAAGGCTGGGTGGGAAATTGGGATTTCAGTCGTTTATTCATGTCTGGAAGTTATCCAGCATTCAAATTGCCATGTAATTTTGAACGCCGAATAGAATCCAAAATAAAGAAGTTCTCTCCTAACCCGTTAATTAACCGATTGAGGCCGCTCATAAACGACTTCGTGCTCCAAGTTGTTCTTACCGGAACGTTTGACCGAATACATGAGTTCGTCTGCTTTGCTCAACATGGTATTCACAGATTCTGGGGACGTTTGAAACGTCACCGCGCCCATGCTGATCGTGATGGGGACGACAGATTTATCGCTCGCCTCCAAAATCTGCCGCCTCACCTTATGAAAAACCTCCGCCGACCCCTCGTAGTCGGTCCCCGGCAGAAGTATCGCGAACTCATCGCCGCCCATTCGCGCCACGACATCGGTGGCCCTCAAGTTTTCCCGTATCGTATTGGCGACCGACTTCAGCAACTTGTCCCCCATTTCGTGGCCGTGGTGATCGTTCACCTGCTTGAAATCGTCGCAATCAACGTAGCCGATGGTGATGGGTTTATGGGTGCGGCGGCAACGCGCGAGCTCCCTGTTCGCGGTTTCATGGAAAAGCCGTTTGTTGAAAATCTCTGTTAAATAATCATGCTGGGCACGTTCTCTCTGTTCTTTCATCTCGGAAAGAACAAGGACAAAAACCGAGAAGCTGAGCTGGCGCAGAAAAATATTCCAAAGGGCTATCCAGGGATTCGAGTAAGAAAGGCCCGCTAATTCATTGGCGGTGAACCAAACGGCCACGCAAAGGACCGACACGCCCAACCCCGATTTTCGTCCGGCCAACCAGGTGATAAATGAAATCGGGATCAGATAGACGCCGGCGAATCTCGGTTCGGCGCCCGTGGCGTAATCGATCCATCCGAGAAGACCCACCATGATCATCAAGGCCGTCCACTGGTATTTGTGAAGGAGGGAGGCACAGCTCTCTATCAACTCTTCCATGTTTTTCCACATACGCGACCTCCTTCTCCCCGGTCACAAGCGTTCGGTATTTATACGTCTTAAAGCGATTTTCGAAAGGTTGCCAGTGATTCTACCATACACTTTAACTCCGCACTTTGGCATGGGACACAGTTCAAAATAAAAGCAAAGCCGACCCAAATATCGGGTCCCCTCTTCTCGTTATGGAATTCAGCGGTTGGTAAATCAGGTGGGGTTATACTTCTTACTGCGCGGGCCGCGGAACCATCGGAATGGCATCCCACGGACTATGACACATCGACGGAAAACCCGATTTTTTTCCCATACAAATCGGGTCGATTTTTTACCCCTGCTTGCAATCGTACGGACAATGTTGATGGTGCCATGACATCAATTTATTGCACCCTATCCCTTTTCAAGCTCTGCCTCGAGTTCTTCTATCGTAGGCAATGTGCCTTTCAACTCTGCCGGTAACGACTTCGTTAATTGTGTTTTCCAACCGGCCACGCCAATAGGTCGCCTGAGATCTCTTAATGCGTACTCCACAACCACACGGTCTTTTTCTTTGCAGAGCAATAACCCGATGGTGGGTTTATCATCCGGATGCTTAAGAAGGTCATCGACAGCCGAGAGGTAAAAATTAATTTGGCCCACAAACGCGGGATCAAATGGGACGGCTTTCAGTTCTACAACAACGTAGGCGCGCAATTGCAGATGATAAAAAAGGAGGTCGATTCGGAAGTCTTGATTTCCAACTTCGAGCTTGACTTGCCTCCCAACGAACGCAAATCCATTCCCCAATTCGAGAAGAAACCGTTGAATGTGATCCACTAAAGCTTGTTCGACCTCTCGTTCACGCCGTGGATCGGTCGTCCCTATGAAATCAAACAAATACGGATCCTTAAACACCTGCGCCGCCATATCCGATTGGGAAGGTGGCAGCGTCCCCTTGAAATTATGCGCAAGACGACCTTGACGTTTATGAAGGGTTCGCTCAATCTGAATTTCCAATATGCTACGACTCCACCCATTCTTGAGTGCTTGTTGGATGTACCAAGTTCTGACCTGAGGATCAGACACCTTTTCTAAAAGCAAGCAGTTATGGAACCAGGGTATTTGTGCAGCGGCTTGCTGCACAATTGCCTTGTCGGGCCAAGCCGTGGCGAAGGCCCTCATATACTTCAAATTTCGAGGGGAAAAACCCCGCATGTCTGGAAATGCCTTGCTGAGATCAAACGCCAAACGATCAATGACCTTAGCGCCCCACCCCTCTTTCTTTTGACTCTGCAAAATGGCCCGCCCAATATCCCAATAAAGCAGTGTCATTCCAGCATTGGCAGAAAGGACGGTTTTAATTCGCTCGCGTTGAATGCGCCCTTTGAGATCCGTCAGAAGAACAGCATAGTTCTTAGGAACTGCAGCCAAGGGTGGCGGGGAGGGAAAAATGGCCTCTGCTTTTGAACGCCCCAAGGAATGACGATGGGTTTTCGATTTTATTTTCATATCCAATTGCGTTGAAACAACTTCAACTTTGCCTTCCTTAATTCTGTGACTCATTTCTGCCTCCTAATTTCTCGCACAAGTGGCGCAAGTTTTACGGAGGGGATGTAATTTATTGTTTCTTGGGATGACACCCTTGAGGGAGGGATGATCTGACTGTATTATTGCCTTTTCAGGCAGAATTGCCCAGAAGGGAATGGTGTTGGAGTACCAACCTTTTAATGTGGTGTGTAATGATAGGCGGAAAAGACCTCTTTTCCATCTTTGGCATCCTCGATACGATAGACAATTCCTTCAAACCCATTATTTTGAATGGCCCTTTTCCAACTCTTCCCGCCATCCAAACTCAAATAGCCAAGAGTCTGATCAGAAGTCGCGTACCACCAATCGTCGTTTAAAGTCGGGGGACCACTGTCCACGCGCTCTTCTTCGCTTGAACTTCTTTTTAATTCCTGAATTCGCAAGAGTGCCCCGTCCACTACCAGGACCTGACAAATGTCAATTGAGGCCATCGTTGAACCTTCCTCGGTCGGATCCTCCAAATAAGTTGGGTTCCCGATCATCAATTCAACAATTTCATGATCTCTTACTGGTCCGTATCGGATTCCTTTCAGAATCGATGACTTGCCCAGACAATTTTTGTTTCCAATGACCGGTTTTATCTTCTTCAGAATACTTTCCGCTTCCGAACTCGGCAATGTGGGGATGGGAGATCCGTACGTTTTTCCGGGGCATTCTAAAAGAAGGGCATCTGGACCTACTCCGGCGATGGCAAAAGCACCGTCGGAGGACATACGCGCAACTCTCTTAGGCTCATTTGGGCCTTTGAAAGACCAATACCACCCAATTTCTTGATAAAGCGGTTTATCGTTATAAACACCGTCGAACCCTTTCTCCTCAAATATTTTTTTGGCAGGAGCTGAATCAAGAACCTCCACCACTTGAGCCCTAGGGTTGGGATTGGAAGAACGCCCCAAAATCAAAAGTGCGTCTCCTTTTTTTATCTTGGAGTCAGGACGAAGAGCAAAGTATTCTCCCATCCCATAGAAGGTATTCGATGACCAATCAAAAGAGTCTTGTGCCTGGAGTATCGGCGACATGAAGAGAATTGTCAGGAATACGTAAGATTTGATTTTCATGATAGGAACACCACCTTCTTATAGTTGT
Source organism: Elusimicrobiota bacterium (assembly GCA_022072025.1). NCBI lineage: Bacteria > Pseudomonadati > Elusimicrobiota > Elusimicrobiota bacterium. The sequence goes on along the minus strand of JAJVIP010000026.1, from coordinate 57,503 downwards.
ACCTGTTGCATATACACGATTAAATATTGCATCTCAGCTGCCATTGCATCTAGCTTTCCCATACATTCTGCCATCACTTTCGAAAGAATCGGCCTGTTGTGCTGGCAACTTCAGAATTTTTCCCATACATTTGTGCTCACTCTTGCTAACAACTGCGGTCTTCTTGCTCGTCCCGGGCAACTGCAGTTTGGAACTATTGCAGAGCATAAATTTGGGCAGTTTTTCGGAAAAAACTCCTTTACCCACGCCGCTCGTGGCTTGCGTATTTCCGACGGCATTTACGATTTCAGGCGAGAGAATTAGGTTTGTGAGGTGCGTCTTTAACGGCGGGTGATTCGGGATTTTTCTGGCTCGAACTGCAATAGCACTCACTGCGGACGGGGGATCATAGAGATTGCGTCCCACGGACTATAATCAAAATAAGAGTGTCTGATTTTCATACGTTTTCACGCGATTTTCGAATCGTTGCCATACATTCTGCCATACAGTTCGGCTCCCCACTTCGGTATGTGTCACTACCTTTGACCTAGAATTTGATGGTGCAGTTACATGATGGCAATTCGGAACGCGACATTTCCAGGGGCATCACAGTAATACCTATTCCTTAAACTGCATATTGAATCCAAGGAAAAGTTGCCACTGCGGTTGTCCAGGGCCGCGGTCGGCAATCGACACTTGAGGTTCAATAAACGCATTGAAAACCGTTTTTCCGGCCGGAATCACTTGCCCGAATCCAACACCCACTGGAACGCTGTAGCCGTCGTCGTCAAAGTTGTACGCCCAAATTGGCGCCGCCCGCAAATAACGCCCTTTCCCAAGCTGATAAAAAACAAATGGCTGCAGAGCGCCGATGTTAACATCGGATCGATCTTCATCGCCCGCAAAACTCGCTTGCCAAGTGAGCAGATATCCGTACTGAATTACTTTGGACTCGGCGTTGAACAACACGTTCACCAAACCCGCCGACCATTTTTCAGAACCCAATTCGTTTTTAAACGCGGTGGGTAGAGTCACTTGCGGGCCAAAACCAAAACTAACCGCCGGATTGCCGGTGTCGAACAGATAAGACGTAAACAGATTCAAGTCACTGATTCCTGTTTCCGTTTCATTGGGACCCGTTGGGAAACTGTTGATGGGTAAAGATGCTCTTAGCAACCAATTGCTTTCAAGCGCTTTGAACGGTTGTGCGTAGCGAAGCCAGAATTGGTTCGCTGAATCGTCGGACTCTGTCAATTCTCCGATGAAATATTGCTGAACGTTAAACGCCACCATGTTCGCCAACGGATTATTGGCTTGGGCGGCATCCTCCGCCCAAGCCTGAGAACCCGCGCACACTCCCAAAATGAGGAGTGCGCCACATAGAAGTTTCTTCATGTTATGGCGTAACGATGTCAAACCAGAACTCAAAACTGTCAAGATAAGACAGCAGCTCTTCCAGTTTGCTTTCCTTACCCGACACTTTAACCTGGCCATCACCCATGGCATCTTTCAAGGTGGTCTGTTTGAGCACGATTTTATTAAGTGTATCTCGGCTCAATGAAATGGCCGCATCGGCGTCTTTGGCTTGCAATCCCTCCGTATGGTTCAAAACCCCATTGACCATTTCGAGGACATATTTTTGCTTCAAGTCCGTGAAGTCGAAATTCAAAACAATTCGTTTTCCATCGGCCTTGGGACCATTAAGACGCATGGCCAAAAAGTCAAAGAACAAATCCAAATCCATCGCCCGTACGATATCCGGGCTGGCGGTGTTCGGAACGGGAAGCTTGGCAACGCCTTCCCTTAATTCTTTCGCCCCTGTTAGATAAAAGTTGCGCCACGGACCGCTCTCGGCCTGATATCCCAATTGCTCAAGCGCATCGGCCTGAAGATTCTTGGCCTCTTGATTGCTGGGGTCGGCAAAAACAGCGTGATTGACCACCTCGGCGACCCAACGAAAATCTCCATTTGAGTAATACTGTTTCGCTTTTTTCAACAACGCGTTCATGCCGCCCATCATTTCCATATAGCGTTTCGAGGATTCCACCGGCGGCAGTGGATGCAAGGTGGCAGGGTTTCCAATAAACCAGCCCAAATACAGCACATATGTGGCTTTTACGTTGTGGTTGAGGGATCCGTAATACCCGCGATTTGAAAATTCAGAGGCGATTGCCTTTGGTAACTGAATTTGTTCCGCGATCTCATCCTTCGTGAAACCATGGTTGGCCAAACGCAACGTTTCATCATTAATATAGCGGTACATATCGCGTTGCATTCCGAGATGTTTTACGACGGCGTCGTTCCCAAACACAGGCCAATGGTGCATCGCATACATCACTTGGGCTTCGCCACCCCACATTTTCAATGCTTGATTCAAATATTTGGACCAGGCCAACGGATCGCGAATTTTCGCGCCACGCAACGAGTAGGTGTTGTGCAGCGTGTGCGTCGCGTCTTCGGCGGCGTTAATGGCTTTTTTCTCTTTGATGTAGAAAAGAAACTCCGAAGGAGCTTCGCTGCCGGGGGCCATCAAGAATTCATAGGTCAACCCATCAATCACGCGCGTCTCGCCCGTTTTGTTGATGATATCGGTCGGCGGAATCAGAGTCACCGTTCCAGCCGAAGTCGTGGTGCCGAGTCCGGCGCCGACTTGACCCTTCGGGCTTGGCGGCAAAAGGTTTCCATACATGTAGCTGGCGCGGCGGCTCATCGCATTTCCCGCCATCACGTTTTCGGCCACCGACGCTTCCATGAATCCAGCTGGCGCGTAAATGGCGACTTTTTTGGACTTTACATCGGCTTCATCGACGACGCCGCGAACACCGCCAAAGTGATCGACGTGACTGTGCGTGTAAACGACGGCTACCACAGGTTTTTTGGGCCGATGCGCGTAATAAAGATCCAGTGCGGCTTTGGCCGTTTCAACAGAAATCAAAGGGTCAAAAATCGTGATCCCCTTTTTCCCTTCCACAATGGTCATGTTAGAAAGGTCTTGGTTGCGTACCTGATAAATCCCATCGGTTACTTGAAAGAGACCGGCGATATTGATCAGCTGAGATTGGTGCCATAAGCTAGGGTTGACCGTGTCGGGAGCCGCGTCACTTTCTTTAATAAATGCGTATTTGGTGGGGTCCCAAATGAGATTTCCTTCTTTGCCCTTAATCATGGCTGATGGCAGTGGTGCAATGAACCCTTTGTGTGCCATCTCAAACGAGGTTTTATCTGAAAATGGCAAAACTTGAAGAAGCTGGGCATTGGCCGTCTTGGTCGCCGGCGTTGCCGGCTTTGCCGTTTCCGCCGCATTGATACCTGAAAGCAGGCAGAAAACAGCAGTTGCAACAATAAGTTTATTTTTCATGACATACTCCTAATTGATTTTTAGTCAGTACTGGGAAATACTTCATGCTTCATTTAGCCATGGCAGGATTTCATGTACAGAATAGAGTTGATTTTACTCCTTCCTCTGTTACAGCGACATAATTAATGTCAAGAAAACTTCTTGCCCCCACCAATGCCATACACCTATGCCATCATTTCCGAACTGCCATACAAGAACGCTGGCAGATTGGAACCGGCCGCCATACAAATTGCCATACAGGCCATCTAAGAGGCGCTTGAATCCCCCAAACTTGGGCTCAATTCTGTTACTGCACCGTTTCCGTCGAGCGTTGCCATCAAATAAAAACTGCCATCAAAAAGTGCACATGGAAATCTGCCATCAAGCGGCTCACGAATGGGGGCGTTTTTTCTATGCGAAGCGATTTTCCGACGGAGAAATTACAGCTTTGAGAGAGGAGAGAATTTTCGGTGAGATTTTCGGCTTAGGCTTTAAGGTGTGACTGTCACGGATTTGGACGTGGAATCATAGATATACAGTCCCACGGACTATAACTAAAATAAGAGTATTTGATTTTCATACGTTTTCGAACATTTTTCGAATCGTTGCCATACATTCTGCCATACACTTTGGCTCCCTGATTCGGAATGTGTCACTATCTTTGACTCAGAATTCGACGGTGCAGTTACATGATGGCAATTTTTCATGCCAGACTGTTGCGACTCTCGCGGTTCGGTAGTGGCACGGGTACGATATGGAAACAAATGTCGGCTCTCACGTTCCTTAAATTGTTCCCAGCATGAAAGACGGCATCACGAGCCGGTTCAATTGGTTAATTTTTTTCTTGACACGCGAATCACAACTCAGTATACACTTAGTTATGAAGACGATAAAGCGAACCCGGATATCGAATGAAGAGCGGCGCCGCCTGATTTTGAAAACGGCGCGAGAACTATTTGCCCAGTCAGGATTAGAGGGCGCTCGCACTGCAGATCTCGCGCGCCGAGCCGGAGTTTCGGAGCGCCTCCTCTATTTGCATTTTCCCAGCAAGGAAGCGCTTTTTGAAGCAGCCCTCAAATCATTCTCAGATGAAGTCATCGGAGCAGGTCGCCGAATCATTTCTTTGGAACCTTCCACATCAACGCTAGTCCTTTTGACCCATTTCTTCATGAGCCAATTTCTGGCGGACTCGCCTGAGCGCGACGATTACATCCGATTGTCGCTTCGGAGCATGGCGAGCGATGGGAAATTTATCCGTTTTGTGCGCAAACAAGCAATTGCGACGATTCAGGCGAAGTTTCAGAAATGCGTTGAGGCGGCTGCTTCGGCCGGCGATCTTCCCAAGAATTATGATTCCACTAAGGTGGCGGGCTTGCTTGTGGAAGCCGTTGTGGCTGGCGTTAAGCCGTGGCTTCTTCCGAAACCTCCTGTCGTGGATTTTGGAATGGATCGGGAGCAATTAATTGAAGTCCTAGTACGGTTTGGACTGCGGGGGCTGGGTCTCAGCGAGGAGGCGATCCAGCGCCATTACAACCCAAAAGCGTTGGCTTTACTGGCAGGCTAATTTTTTTGACTAATTACTCAGTGTTTACTGATTTACGTCTATGACAGCGCTCATATAACAGCTTTGAGCCGAAATATAGGATCAACAAGGAATGGTCTGACCATTTCGGCCCAACAGCCTGCTCGCCACAACCCAACACACCGGGAAAGTGAGCTTTCGGCAGGCAGGGAGGCAGAAAAATGAAAACCATGGATCGTATTCTTGAATCAGGATCCACTAAACTCGAAAGTCTTCTGGAGCCCATTCGGGCTGCGGGAAAAACGGTATCCATTCTTGGGGGTGTCCTTGTGATCCTCGGAATGTTATCGATTGCCGCGCCCTTGGCTTCGGGACTCGCAGTTCAGGCCATCGTCGGCCTGTTTATGATCGCGGCCGGTGTAACGTGGGTGGCGTTCTCTTTCCAGGCGAAAGGATGGGGATCAGGACTGTGGGAAGCGTTGGTCGGCGTATTGGCGGCTATTACAGGCGTTGTTATGTTGGCACATCCGCTCGCAAATCTCGCCGGTTTGACCTTGGTGCTGGCGTCGTACTTTATCGCCACAGGAATTCTCCGGTCCGTCTTCGCGTTCCAGTTGCGGCCGCTGCGAAGCTGGGGCTGGGTCTTCTTTAATGGAATTATGTCCGTTGTCTTGGGCGTGATGATCAGCTATCAGTGGCCGTTGTCAGGAGCCTGGGCGGTCGGCACGCTCTTAGGCGTGGATCTCATCTTCGGTGGTTTCAGTCTCATCCGAATTGGGACCTCATCGGCGCGGTTCGCGAGATAGCGTCATGAATCCGTCAGAGGTCATTGATCGGGTGAAGCGGAACAGCGACCGCGCCGGGGAAATCGGCGCGGTGATGGTCAAATACGGCTTAGCCGACTGGCTGCGGAAAATTCCCGGCGAGCGTGTCAAAGAATGGCTGACGAATGACCAAGGCCAGCCGATCTCCGATCTTACTCCTCATGAACGGATTCGCCTGGCTCTGACCGAGCTGGGACCAACGTTCATTAAACTGGGGCAAATGCTGAGCACCCGGGCAGATCTTGTCGGACAGGATCTTGCTCGGGAGCTCAGCTCGCTGCAGAACCAAACCCCCGCTGATTCGCCCAGAACCGCTCAATCCATCATCAGAAAAGAGCTGGGACAAAGCGTGGATCATCTGTTCGCCCACTTCGAGCCTGAGCCGTTTGCCTCCGCGTCCATCGCGCAGGTCCATCGCGCTCGGCTCCACAGCGGCGAAAAAGTCGTCGTCAAAGTCCAGAAAAACGGAATCGATGAAATCATTGAAGCGGATCTGAGCCTGTTAGCGGAGTTGGCCGCGTTGGCCGAGGCGCATGTCTCCGAGTTAAAACGGGTCAGGCCCGTGGCGCTCATCGCGCAATTCGCGAGGACCCTGCGCGGCGAGCTTGATTTTTCACGTGAACGGCGGAACCTCGAAACATTCCGCGAAAATTTCGCGGGCGATGACACGGTCCGGTTTCCGCAATCATGGGCCGACTTTTCAAGCCCACGGGTCCTAACAATGGAACGGATGAACGGGATTCTCGTGTCGCACCCCGCCAAACTCAAAAACCATGTTTCCAACATTGATGAATTCGCGCGACGTGGCGCCACGGTGTACTTGGAAATGATTTTCCGCGACGGATTCTTCCACGCTGATCCCCATCCTGGGAACCTCATGCTGCTCGAGGAAGATCGGGTCGGAGTTCTGGATTGCGGAATGGTGCAGAGACTGGATGACGAACTGCATGAAAAACTGGTGGACGTGCTCTTGGCTCTACATGAAGCCGACACGGAGGCTTTGACGAATGCCGTGTGGTCCCTTGGATCAGTGCCGGCCCAAGGCTCGAAGCAAAGGCTGCGCCCTGATTTGACGGAGTTCCTCGCACAATATAGAGATCAGTCGATTAACGAAGTTCGCCTCGGCCAGGCTCTCACTTACATGATCGAAATCATTCGGCGCAACGATATCGTTCTTCCGCCCGCCGTCTCCATGCTGCTCCGTATGCTCATTGAGCTAGAAGGGACCGCTCAACTTTTGAATCCAAGATTCAGCCTCATGGATTTGATTCAACCCTACTACAAGAAGGCTTTGTCCCGGCAATTCTCTCCGATACAAATGACGAAGCGCGCACGAAGCGAAGCTCGAACATGGATGCAATTCATGCACCGGTTGCCACGCGACCTCAGCGACATGCTGGAACGGATCAGCGCCGGGACTTTGAGCGTTCCCCTCGACCACCGGAGGCTTGATCCTGTTGTAAATCGTCTGGTGCTGGCAATGGTTGCGTCGTCCCTTTTCTTAGGATCGTCGCTTTTGTGGAGTATGAAAGCGCCCCCTTTGATCAGAGGGGTGTCGCTCTTTGGCGTCATTGGTTATGGACTAGGAATCCTCATCGGCGTGAGGCTCTTCCGGAGAATCCAACGATCGGAAAAGTTCGACGGTGGTCAAAGGTGAATTCGAAAATCGAACAAATATTTTGGGAATGGGACAACCGTCATGCCCTTTATGAGTCTGAGAATTGTCCTGACTGGCTCTGGCCGCTCAAGCCGTGGTTTATGAAAGCAGAGCGCCCGGAACTGCCAGAATTAATTTAGGAACGGGAGAGGAAAACAATGTTATCCATAGAGAACGCAATCGAAAATGCAGAAATGACCGGAACGACGATCAATACCGCCGTTCGTGCGGATCAATTGATCCGCCAATTGAATTGGCGTTATGCGACCAAGCAGTTTGATCCAAAAAGAAAGATAAGCGAGCAGAACTGGGTCGCTCTTGAAGAAGCCTTGCGCCTCACCTCCTCCAGCGGTGGATTGCAGCCGTGGAGATTCGTTGTCGTCACTGATCCCGGTGTCCGCGCAAAACTGCGGCCAGCGTCCCACGGGCAAGCACAAATCACCGACGCATCGCACTTGGTTGTTTTCGCCGCCAAAACGAACTTAAGCGCAGACGATGTCGATGCGCATGTCCAGCGTGTCGCTGAGGTGCAAGGGGTTCCGTTGGAAGCACTTACACCGCTTCAGAAAATGCTCGTTGGCGGAATTGTGCAGAGCCGGGATGAAGCGGGCCGCGCGGCTTGGGCGCGTAATCAGGTTTATATTGCGTTAGGTAATCTTCTTACCAGTGCGGCGCTCCTTGGAATCGACGCCTGCCCAATGGAGGGCTTCGATCCCGCTCGCTACGACGACATTCTTGAACTCAAGGAAAAAGGGCTAGCGGCCACCGTTGTGGCGGCGCTTGGATATCGCCTGCCGACAGATAAGTACGCACAAGCACGGAAGGTGCGTTTCGAGAAGGAACACTTGTTTATCCATATATGAAACCAGCGGTGAACGTCATTGACCATCCGACGGTGGACGGGCCCTCTGCATTCAGACCGTCGAGGGCGTCAGCTGAAAAGACCACTCCAGCAAAAGCATATTGGACGCCGTTCATTTCCAGGCCCGAAAACTTTCTAGAAAAGGTGAAAGTTATGGCACCGGGTGCACAATCTCGAATCAAATCTTGCACCACCGGTGCAATAAACTGGATCGTTGGGAGGGTGTTGGCATACACCTTTGCCAGCGAAAACGAACTGCCATACACGAACGCTGGCAGATTGGAACCGGCCACCATACAAACTGCCATACAGGCCATCCACAAGCCGCTCGAATCGCTCAAACCCGGGCTCAATTCTGTTACTGCACCATTTCCGTCGAGCGTTGCCATCAAATAAAAACTGCCATCAAAAAGTGCACTTGAAGAATTGCCATCACTCGACTCACGAATGAAGGCGTTTTATCTATGCGAAGCGATTTTCCGACGGAGAAAACAATTTTTTGGAGGGTGTTAAATTTGTCGGTGAGATTTTCTGCTTGAGTCACGAGGCGTGATTGTCACGAAGTTGGGCGTGGAATCATAGAGATAGCATCCCACGGACTATGACACATCGACGGAAAACGACCTTTTTTCCCATACATTTTCCCATACAAAATAGGGCAATTTTTGACCCCTGCTTGTAATGGTACGGACAATTTCGATGGTACCATTGCAGTTTTCTCCAGTTTTGCCCAGTCAGATGCGTCCGTGGCAGGTGATTATATCACAGCAGAATCACTCAATCTTTGATGTATCTCGGATCGTTCTAGATCGATCAACACTTCATTGAGTTCTCGATAGACACTCGCTTCCTCATCGCGATTATGCACAACCAACAGATGCAACAGGTGCAATTCATCGTGCTTGGTGATCGTGTCCTTTGCTTGGATTATTCGTAGAGCGACCTCGTGGCAATCTCTTAACTGCTGCTGATCGGAATTCAAGTCCACGGCTGAATTGTCGTCTTCCCATGCCATGTGATGCTCCAGCCCGGCTTTGAATTCTTCCAGAACTTGGATTGCATGCTCTTGTTCATTCTCTTTGAATTTCTGGAACTGCACAAACAGGCTGTCGAGCCGAACGCGATCTTCAGAATAGAATTCGTTATTGTTTGGCGGTCCACCCATTCTGTGTTGTTTGACTCATTGTGGCTTCCTAGTATCAGCGACAGGAACTGTATTTCCGATGAGCTTGGCTGACACCGCAAATACAAACCAGGTTAATGCCAACGCACCGATGGCAAACAACGTATCGCCCGGCACACGGAGCCAACGCAACGTTTGCATAAGGGGAGTCTTTAAAAACTCACCGCTTCTCGCGTACCAATATCCGTGTTCCACAGAAGCCCACGTCTGAAGAAGTCCCACGGGAAGTAGACTTAAAACAATCATGGCCATCAGACCGATGTTCATGGACCAAAAGGAGAATTTGAGCGTCTTATCGTTCCACTTTAGGGTCGGATTCATGGCTTTAAGACAGAACAGCATGAGCCCGATCCCCAGCATTCCATAAACACCGAAGAGCGCGGCATGCGCATGAACCGGCGTGGTGTTTAGGCCTTGCATGTAATAGAGCGCAATCGGCGGATTGATCATGAATCCGAAAAGTCCTGCCCCAAGCATGTTCCAGAACGCTACCGACAAGAAATAGTAAATCGGCCACCGGTAGTTTTTTACCCATTCGTTGGCTTTCGATAACTTATAGTCGTCCCACGCCGCATAAGAAACGAGCAGCAAAGGCACAACTTCGAGCGCGCTAAAAACCGATCCCCACGCCAGCGCCACGGTCGGCGTTCCGCTGAAATACAAATGATGCAATGTTCCGATAATGCCGCCCGACAAATAAACCGTCGCGGAGAGTAGAGCCGCTTCCGCAGCGAACAACGGTTTGATGAGGTTCAGCTTCGTGAAGAAAAACGCGATTACCACGGTGGCAAACACTTCGAAAAATCCTTCCACCCAGAGATGAATGACCCACCACCGCCAATACTCAACAATCGAGAGATGGGTTTGCCGACCCCAACTTAAGCCCGCCCCATAAAAAAGGCCAATTGCAGTTGTTGAAACAAGAAATAATGCCAGCAAGTGTTTGTGGTCACCGGGCTTTCTAAAGGCGGGAATAATACTTCGCGTGACGAGGAAAAGCCATAACAAGAGTCCAATAAAAAGACCAATCTGCCATACGCGACCCAAATCGACGTATTCGTAGCCTTGATGTCCGAAATAAAACCAGGAATTTCCAGTCAGCTTGTTGAAAATACTCATCCATTGTCCAGCCATTGAACCAACCACTACGATAAGAAGCGCTCCGAACAAAAGGTTGACGCCCAAAGCTTGTCCTTTTGGTTCTTCACCGCTCACCGTCGGTCCTATGAACAAACCCGCGGCCAGCCAAGCGGTGGCAATCCACAAAATTCCCAACTGAACATGCCACGTTCGCGATACACTGTAAGGCAACCATTTGTCGAGAGGGAAGCCATAGAGACCGCTTCCTTCCACCGCGTAATGAGCCGTGATAATGCCCGCCAGAATTTGAACGACAATCAAAGCGGAAACGACCCAGAAATATTTAAGGGTCGCCTTCTGAGAGGGTGTCAGCGTAGTGCCAATAAGAGGATCTTTTTCAGGAGCCTTTTCCGGAGAAGGGCCGCCTCTCATCACGTAAAAGCACACCATCGCCGCAATACCGCCCAACAGCATGAGAACGCTAACGCCCGTCCATACCACCATTTCTCCCGAGGGCCGGTTGGCCACCAGCGGCTCGTAGGGCCAATTGTGGGTATATGAGATTTCATCATTCGGTCGATTGGTTGATGCGGCCCACGACGTCCAGAAAAAGAAAGCTGCCATATCACGGAGTCGAGCAGGATCCGTCACCGCGCCTTTGGGAATCGCGTAGTCCAATCGGCCACTTGTGAAAACATCAGCAAAGTGGGCCTGGTTGTTCTCAAATGCCCTTGCTCGAATGGGATCAATCAAAATTATTTTCTTATCTGGATCGAATGTGTTTTTCCGAATCAGGGCCTGAAGTCGGCCTTCCAGCTGGCCTTTGTTTTCATCGGGGAGATCTTTGAAATCCGTTTTGAACTCTGTTTGAGCCCATTCGCTCAAAATAAAAATCGCTTCGCGGTGCAGCCAATCTGCCGTCCAGTCGGGAGCGACGTAACTCCCGTGCCCCCAAACCGATCCCACCTCCATTCCTCCCATCGCCTGCCAAACATTTTGGCCTCGAGAAATCTGACCCTGATCGACAATAACGGTTCCCGCTGTTGTAATCACTTGGTTCGGAATAGGGGGCGCTTCTTGATAAATCCTTGTGCCAACCCATCCCAGGACGCCAAATGAAACAGCGATGACCCCCGCGAAAACTAACCATAATTTTTTCATAACACCCCTATTAAAACGGCTTTCTATTTAAAAACGGAACGGATTCGGCGAGAGAGAATTCTCCGTCCCATCCTCTCTGACCGTAGTTTCCGCATAATTCCGGTTACGTCTTGAAGCGTGGTTTTTTCCAGCTCATTTTTCATTTTCTTTGCCGAAGCAACCCATATATCGTGAAGCGTGCAAGGATTTTTATTGCTGCATTCTTCCATGCCCATGACGCAATTCGAGAGGACGGAGTTTTTGGCGTCGTCCGTGGCGTCCATCACATGAAGTAAATTAATTTCCGCCGGATCTTTGCTGAGAAGATATCCCCCACCCTGGCCTCGCTGGGATGTGACCAACCCTCCCCGCGTGAGGCCCTGGAAAACTTTCGCCAGATAGGCAACTGGCGCATGAACACCCTTCGCAATTTTTTGAATATCCAGCGGCGTTCCAGATGGCTGCCCGGCCATATAAGCCAAAGCACGAATGACATAACGACCAGTTTTGGAAAAGATCATATCGCTCGGCTTTTCATATTCGGATATATATATCTTATTAAACCGCCTCAATCATTTCAATATTTGCCATTACATTTCTTGGGAGTGATTCGGAATGCGCCACTATCTTGCCCAGTAATTCAAATGCGTTGTCGATTCGGAACCTAATTGACATCACGAAAACCCGCCACGAATGACTTGATTGTTCCGCGAAGTCCCTCCAACGTCCCAGTCCTGATGGGCGACACAATGCCGAATCACAGGAGGTGGGCAACAATGGACAGTAACAACTCGATTCGCCGCGAATTCCGCAAGTGGTGGGCGCGCAATTACTACGAATTGCTCGACAGCGTCGTGATGTTCTATTTTGGGATGGTTTTATTGCTGGTTGGCATGGCCATCTTCGAATCATTCAAGGGATAAACCTTCCACAACGTCTGGATATCCTCCGGATCCACGCCCCGCGGGCATCGGCTTCGAATTCTCGCGGGTTTAAAGCCGAACTCCGTACTGCTCCGAATTGCCCCATTCAAAATCTTCCGAACGCTCTCATGGCACAGAATCGCTGATTCGCGATCGATCTCCAAAAGGCGCGCCGCCAAATTTATCGCATATCCCAAATAATCGGTTTGCGCCGTTCCTTGTCCCGGCCGGCTGGCTACCATTTTCCAGACGTGTCCGGCCGCGATCCGAATTCTGAATGATCCCGGCGCAGGGAAGGTGCTTTTCACGATGTTTTGGATGGCCAATTCAAGGTCTACTGCGTGATTCAAAAATTCCAGTGTCCTCGCCTTGGAGTTTCCTTTATCAATTTCGGTTATGCACATGAATCCATCACCCATCAGCTTCACGAAGTATCCATTGCCGTTTCGGAACCGAATGAACTCTTTATAAAGGTGAACCATGAAATCTTTGAACTCTTCCGGCGAGTTGCTCCCTCGGCGCGTCCATGCGCCAAACCCGGTGACATCGCCAAATGCCACCAAAACCTTAACCCGCCCCGCCCGTATCCGCGGTCCCCGTTGCAAAAATTCCAGATCGAGCGGCTTTCGCGCTCCCATTTGTGCCTCCTGAAAACAAAAAAGGCGTCACCGATCCCACACGGGAACAGCAACGCCTTGGTTCGCCCAACAGCTTTGAGCATTCATTTTATCTGATTGGGGAATTTTTATCGGCAATAATTTGCGTTTGTCAATTTTTTGTCAGGCCGATGTAAAGCCATCGTAAATTTGTCATTTAATCCCAAAACATCTTGGTGTGACGCAGAACACATTTCCTAGCCGTTCGGAATGTTAATCTTTAACAAATGGACAATCCGAATAACGTGTGGACAATCCTTCAAACCAAACCATTCCGCCTCTTTTTCCCCCTCGGGATACTCTATGGGATACTGGGCGTCGGCCATTGGGCTATGTGGAGCGTGGGCTGGACGATTCCCGGAATTAGCTTTACCCATGCTTCCTTGCAAGCTCAAGGATTCCTAGGGAGTTTTGTTGTTGGGTTTTTACTAACCGCCTTCCCACGAATGACAGGAACATCCCCCTGTTCCAAAACAGAAATCGTCATTGCACTCATGACGTCTCTCGGATTTCTTTTCTCTTCTTTGACAAACCATTGGCCACTAGCGGAAGTCTTCTTCCTTGCCCAGATCACCAACCTAGTAATTTTTACGGCGAGACGAATTCCACTCCGCAAGAACAACCCCCCATCATCATTTGTCTTGATGGGATTTGGATTCCTTCATGCTGTTCTAGGAACATTTTTTTTGATCGCGAGTCATTTCGGCGAACATTTTTATTCCCTTTATGCTATCGGCCGACAAATGATTCAACTGGGATTTTTGCTCTGCATTGTTCTGGGCGTGACGGCTCGATTGACTCCATTTCTTATGGGATACGGGGACGACCCCAGGCTTGAGCTCCCGGACCGAAATGCCCCAATCGACGGGAAGTCCTTGTTAATTCACGGCGCCACAGGACTGCTCTTATTGTCCAGCTTCTTCATTGAGCAAAAAAACCAAATGCTGGCCTGGGCACTCCGCGCTGTATTAGCGACCATCCACTTTCTGTTCTATGCGAAAATCGCACGCCCCATCCGACAACAAACAGGGGTAATTCACTTTTTTGTCCTCTCTTGCTGGTTGATTATTCTTGGGCTCTGGACAGGGCTCTTAGCACCCAAATATAGAATTGCCGCGCTTCACATTGTTTTTATCGGCGGGTTTAGCCTTATGATCTTTTCCTTCGCCATGAATGTTGTTTACAGCCATTCGGCTAAACCCGACAAACTTTTCTCCCGGCTCATAAGGATGAAAGTAATGGGCACATGCGTCATATTCGCTCTCATTTTTAGAGTGCTGGCGGATATTTGGCCGGCGCAATATCTCCTTTTTATTCACATCGCTTCCGGCACGTGGGTCTTGGTGGCTTTATTCTGGCTGATCACTCTGTTCCCGCGGTTTTTTGACAAGCCCGTTTCACGCCACTAAACCCGTTAAGCTTTTTTTATTTCACATTCTTTCGCGGCCAAAGCAGTCACGAAATCATCCCTGTTTTTCGACATCCGGCCCTATCAGGATCGGTGCGTAGGAATAGACGAACAACAGAAATCCCAGAATCCAGAGCGCCTGAGCCACTCCAACCCAATTCGAATAGTGACCAGCATCGATCACAGATACTCCCACCCGAACTATGGCGCCCAGCGCGAGCGCCGCGCAGGAATAGAAAACAGTTCGAGGAGCCTCGTGAATGTTCCTTCCAGAATGCCCCAAAGCCACCCGAGCCATCATCCCCATCGTGACCAACCCAATGCCGCCGAAGGCCATCGCATGCATCGGGATAACTTTCGCCAATCCTAAAAATGGACGCGTTGCAAAGAGAAGGAATCCAATGTCGATAAAGATGAAGGAAAGGAAGAGGCTCCAGAGGAGGGGTTTTTTCCAGATCCCGTAAGTGTGCCAACCGATCAGCCGGATGGTTATAACGACGAAGAGGCCCGCCGATACAATGCTCGTAAAATTATCGCGATTTAAAAACAACTCTGAGATAAAGAACATCAGGTAAAGGAGCAGACTTATAACGGCAATCCATTTGGGATGATGAAGTTCCACGTGGTAACCGACACCGTTCTGGATGAAATTGGGAATCAGCCGCGCCCCCATCATCATAACGAGCCCGATCAGAAGATAGAGCCCGCCATAAAGGCCCCAGTAAACCCCTCTCTGGAGGTGGCCCCACACTCCCAAATAAAAGACGACCTGCCCAACAGCAAGGAAAAGCAGTTTGGCCACCACTTCGAGCTGATGCCATTGCCGCGCCTTAATGATTGGATAAAGGATGGCAACCGTTAAAAACAATATGAAGCAAAGATCCAAGATCGCGGCCGGAAGGACGAAGCGCGTTCCGAAGAAAAACAGGATGCGGGCGGTCAACCATAGCGAGAACAAAACGATCAAGGGCCTTCCCTGCGGCGTCTGAATTTGGGTCCAATTCCTCACCGCGGTCAGTAGGAAGCCGGCGATGACGGCCATGCTGTAACCGTAAATCATTTCGTGCGCGTGCCACTGAGAAGGAGATAGGTTCTGGAGCGGAAGGGATAATTGGAAGACGTAGACAGCCATCCACAGAGTGATGGTTAGGCAGGCAAAGACAGACGCTCCCAAGAAGAATGGCCTGAAACCTAAATCGAAGAGAGAAAAGCTTGGGCGGTGGGTATTCTTTACGCCAGGAAACGGTACGAAAGCCACTGACTCATTTCCCCTGCATCACATCAAAGCCGCGTCTTTCATTCTTTGGCGGATCTCGGCGCGGTCTTGGTCGGATAGTTTCTCGTCAAGTTTCACGTAAAGTCCAGTCTCCTCGGCAAAGTTGTGAGCAGCCAATAACTCTGCAAAACGCGCCTCATCCTTTTCCAGTTCGAGGTCCTTTTTATTTTCTCTCATCTTCCGCAGCACAATCTCGAGATAATCGCGTAGCTGCTGATGCTCGAATGTCAAATCAACCGTTGGGCTCTCTTCGTCGGCGGACGGAATTCGGCCGTCATATTCAGAAAAAAGAATCGCCTCTTCCCATGCCATATGCTGTTCGAGACCAAACTTAAATTCCTCCAGAACCGTTATCGCTTTATCGTGCTCTTTCTCCTTTAACGTAAGGTAATGCTGAAATAAACCATCCAGCCGGTTATGATCGTCTGAGTAAAATCCATAAATTGTCGGTGTGCTCATTTATTTTTCGGGGTCGAAGGGCGCAACTGCGTTTCAATGTAGGCTCCAACGAGGATCGCGGCTGGATAAAGAACTTCCTCTTCGGTCTGCGCATGAAGCGAAAGCTCTTCCGCAAACTCCATTGCGTCGCGGTCATTCGCCCTCTCGCCTGCTTTCCGCAGACCGTCCAACGCCGCTTTAATTGATTTATGCTCTGCCATCATCTCGGGCATCCCAGCCTTTAACTTCTTGCTTGCCTCTATGGCGGGACGCATCACGTCAGTGATTTCACCGCGTCCTAAGGCGGACAACAATCCCAGAAGCGGAAGGGCATCGGCGTTTTCCTTCTGAAAATGCGGTTCCAATAGGTCCGCTAAAATTCTCGCCGCCGGACCGACAGGTTCCTTTCGCCCAACGAGCGATCCCAGCACTTCGTGAAGATGCTGATGTTCAACGGCCAAGGATCCAGGGATTGCCAGCAAGGCCGCCTCTGGTGAATGCAGATCGTGAGAATGATCGTGCCTTCTATCGACCGACCCCCCATCAACTTTAAGAGCCGTGAGCGCGATGACAATGACAGCCAAACATAACTTAAGATTCATCATAAAGACCTCTCCGCATTAATTTTGTCGAACAGTTCCTTCACTGCCCGCTCATCGAGTGATTGATCGCACGTAGGGTAAAGAATCTGCTCTTCCTTTATGTTATGTTGTGTAAGCACCTCTTTCACGGCTTCGCTATGCTCGCGCGATCCGGCTAAATCGCCCTTCTCGAAGGCCTCTTTCGCCTTTGCTTTGCTGTGTCGAATCGCCTCATGCTCCAGCTTCATAACCCGGACTGGCCCTTGTGCAATCATCGGGTTAATCGCTCCAATGGCTGGGAATAACAGATCCTCTTCCCAACGGATGTGTCGCTCCAAGCGCCGGTCAAATTCTTTGAACAACGCCAAATCCTTCGCCGCGTCTCCATAAGACAGGCCCTCAAAAATAGCATCAATCTCGCGATGATCATTCTCAAAGAATTCAGTGATTGATTTATCGGTCATATGGCTCCTACCTTGTGGTCCTATTCGTTCGGGCGATCGCTAAACGTTCGGACACAACGTCCCAGTCGATATTCTTAAAGTAAGTTTCCAGATAGGCCGCTCTTCCCACTCCTGCCGCTGCGGAGGAACCGTAATCGAGCACGTAAGCGTGTTCCCACACATCCATGACGAGAATCGGAATAAAACCCGCAACATTCCCCACCTCGTGATCCGTGATCCAAAAATTATTCAGCCTCTTTGAGGCCGGATCATAGTTTAGGATGACCCATCCCACGCCTCTGAATTTTCCAATTTCCGTGAACTGCTTTTTCCAACGCTCAAAACTTCCAAAATCTTCCGAAAGTTTTGATCTCAGATCCGAAGATGATGGAAGCGTGGTTCCTTTTCTTAACGCGCTGAAATAATATTCATGCAAAACCATTCCGTTGTACTCGAAACCGAGGCGCCGCTGGATCTCGGAATGCTCCGCGTTGTTCAGCTCCTTATTGGCGTCCGCCGTATCCCAAATCAGCTTATTGAGCAGGTTGGTATTGGTTACATAGCCTTCGTATAGTTTCCAGTGCTGATCAATCAGTTTTTCTGATAACCCCTCAACACTCTTTGGCTTTAACTCCTGCCGGACTTGGTATGCCGCATAGGGAATCTGTAGTGTTTGATTCATAATTTTCTCCTTTTTCTATTTTGAGACTGCGACCGCGCCGAGTTGAAGTTCCGACCGAAGTTGCTCAACCCATTTTTTGATTCGATCAACGGTCATTTCGTCTTGATTGACCGGGTCCAACGCAAGTCCGATGAACTTGCCATTCACAACCGGCTTGGGACTCGAAAAATCATACCCTTCGGTCGGCCATTGACCGACAAGTTGACCGCCCCGCTCTTCGATTTTTTTCCATAAATCGCCCATAGCGTCAAGGAACGTGTCCGGGTAGCCGTACTGGTCGCCGATACCGACAAAGGCAATCTTTTTACCATGAAAATCGATGGAATCGAGTTTCGGAAAAAACGCCCACCAATCAGACTGCAATTGTCCAACGTCCCAGGTAGGGATTGCCAAAATGAGATTGTCACAGGAAGCCAAGTCTTCTGGCGTTGATTCGCCAATGTTTTTGTACAACGACAATGAATTCCCCAAAAGTGCTCGGATCGATTGCGCGGCCATTTCGGTAAAGCCGGTTGTAGTCCCAAAGAACAATCCAAGTTTCATAATTCTTTCTCCTTACCGTTCCCTATTAAGTTCGAATACTCTTTAGCACGGGTCGCCAATTTATCGCGCATGACCTTAGCGACCGATTTTTCCGAAGGCCCAACCAACTCGCTTAAAGACGTCCGGGATAGAAGGGAACGCGTTTCGCCCAATACAACGTTCCACACTGCGCGGATGGAGCATGATCTTGAATAATGAACACAGGTCTTAAGTTGTCCAGGAAATGACTTACAGATGTTTGTTTCAAAAAGAAAACTATCAAGGGCCCTCATAACGTCCGCCAACGAAATCTCCGAAGCCGGGCGAGCCAACTGAAATCCGCCATTTACCCCACGGATGCTTTTAATCAAACCAGCGCGCCGAAGAACGTGTAAAAGTTTGTTGGCATAGGCCACCGAGATCCCTTCTCGCTGTCCTATTTCAGCCGCACTTAACGTCGGATCAGCGCCAGTGCTCGCTTCCGCGAGTTGAAGTACGCATCGAACGCCGTATTCCTCTTGAGCTGTAATATTAATGGAGTCCTCCTAAATCACCTTTGGCCATACTAGCCAATACATTACTTTTTAGTCAAGTATCAAAGCATATCATCCTCTTCTCTTGCGGCACGATTTCGCTCTATCTGGCTGCTTGATCGCCTATCGCGCTCTTGGCTTGTTTAGCTGGGAATCTTGTGGATCACGGCCACCAGGATCGCGGCGGGGTTGTTCATCGTGTTTTGCAAACAAGACTTTCCCCTTCAAAATGCACCCCGGGCGACCTGGACTACACATTACTCTTAGATTTATGCACCACTCTTTTTTGGAATTGAAATGCGAACACGAAAAACTCATATCGGATTTTCTTGGTTTCCTCTGGGACTTTCGATTTATATTGAGAGGTGGCCGCTCATCGCCAGACTGCTCGATTCATTACCACCAAATCCGTCAAGCTTTTTTGAACAAGAAGTTGACGGTTTTTGTTTCTCCCGCGCCAACCGTTATATTCTGAGTCGCTGTTCCAAGCTTTTCATGCCAGGCTTCAAGGACATAGGTCCCTGCCGGTAGATCTTTAATTTCGAACTGCCCATTATCCCCGCTCACTGAAAAAAATGGATGCTCCACAACTCCGATATAAGACTTCATCCAAGGGTGGACATTACAGATAAAAGGAATCATGACTTCTTTCTTTGCAAACTTTTTCGTCGTTTTCATCCCTTGAATGGGTTGGGCAAAATTGAACCCTGGATTATTCTTAGGCTGCGCGTTGACGTTGTGCATCGTCGTATCGCCATTTGAAACCTCAAGAGGTTGACCAGCCTGCACTCCGACCACATGAGGCGTATATGTACATTTAATCTGACTGATTTTGGCTGACTCAGTTGATGGCGGAAAGGTTTTTCCTTCTAAGCCTTGCTTCACATAAATAAAAACATTTTTAAGCTCACCTTTTTTCCCGACAACGTATTCCTCCGAATAAACCGTATCTCCATGCCCTTCATGACACTTTGGATCGGCTGTCAATTTAATTTTCGTGGGGGCCGGCGCTGTTCCGCTAAATGTGACCATTCCCTTAACGATCGCACCGCCGCTATCGGCTGAGACTGTCGGATTGCCTTGAAAAAGAATGGCCCCCACAAATAATAGACTCCCACTAACAACTAACCATTTCTGAATTGCTTTCATTATTCTTCTCCTTTGTTTCTGATTTTCATGATAAATATTCATATTTTTCAATTATTAAACCGCCCTGGCGAGAAAGGCGCTAAATTAACCGCGGGCTGTTCGTTAAAGACCAATGACGCAATCAACTGCCCTGTAATCGGGGCTAGAAGCATTCCATTTCGAAAATGACCAGCGGCCAAAATTATGTTCTCTCGCCCCGGAACAGCGCCGATCACCGGCAAATCATCTCGGGATTTCGGACGCAAGCCCGCCGATATTCCACGAAGATCACATCGCGACAAACCTGGGACCAGGTGCTGCCCTTTTTTGATGAGATCGACCATAGCTTCGTCGGTTGTTGAGTTGTCATAGCCGACGTCTTCTGCCGTTGAACCGACCAGTGTATAACCCTTTCTCTTGGGAACCACATAACCATGGGAACGAGTGAAGACGGGAGAACTCAAATAATTTGGTGAGGTGCTATAAAACACAAGTTGCCCCCGGACCGGCGTGATATAAGATAAACAGTAGCGGCTGGCGACTTCATCGGCCCACGCCCCTGCGGCGACCACATAAGCGTCCGCCTCATAAACCCCCTCTGTTGAAACAGCACGCATCCCCTGTCTCGTCGGCCCCAACACCACAGGTCCCGTGTTTTCGCGAAGTTCGGCTCCAAATTTACGCGCCCCCTCAAGAAGAGCTTCAAGAAACAGTTCGCCATTGATTTGCCCATCCTCACGATAGAAGGCCCCTCCAAAATACTCAGGGTTAATTTGGGGAAACTCCTTTTCTATGTCCTCAGGTTCCATCCATTCCGCTTGAAGCTGGTTCTTCCTTTGACTCTCGACGCACGATTTAAGAAACACGGCTTCCTCTTCGGACATGGCCAAATTCAAGATGCCGCATTGCTCATACTCGAAATCAATGCCTGTTGCTTCTTTCAACTCTTTGTGAAGCTGTGAAAACAATCCCAAGCTCCGTTTCGCCATCGACAAGAACACGTCTCCACGGTATGCGTGAGTCTGGCACTCCAACATCGCCGCTGAGCATCCGGACGCGCCTGCGCCAAAATGTTTTTTCTCAAGCAAAACGACTTTTGCGCCTCTTTTAGCTAGCGAATATGCGCAGGAAGCCCCAATCACGCCTCCGCCGATAACGACAACGTCGTGTTTCATCGAATTTCTTCATGACGAATCTGGCCACCCAGGTTTGCTGTCCGCGCCATAAGGCCTCCGGCAAGAATGAGAATCAGCGGGAAAAGCACCTTGAGCCAAGACGGAAAACTTCGCTTCAACCGAAATAAAATAAGACCCAGCACAGCTAAGATCCCGGCAGCGATCTCCAATATCATAGAGACTTTCGCGGCCTGCTCATGTTGCTCGATCAAAGCCTCCAACATACCCGGCATGTGTTCCACAACTTCCTCCGCCGCCTCTCCAGAGAAAAATGTTGGAACTGCCGAAATTGCAACAAGAACAAAAAGCTGAAGACTGACTTTAATCACTTCATCGCTTTTCTTAATGAACCCAACCAGAAATAAGAACAAGGTAATTCCTGTTCCCACCACTGGAATATGGTTTATGGCCAAATGTAAATGTGCTCCATCCATAAAAGAATCCTCCTAAACTTCCCTCATTCGATATGTTCCAACGAGGTTCCACGCCAGAATTCCCACCGCCGCGATTCCGAAATAGCCAGCCCACGCCATGAGCCTGGGAATAAATTCATCGGCACCAGGGAGGATTTCCAGCCATTTTTCAGACAACACCCCGGGAGCCACGCGGAACAACGCGGCGATATTTCCGAGGACACAACTCCACAGCACGAGGCTGGGATGCGCAATCCGCTTCTTCAACATAAACCCAGGCAACATCCGGCTGGCCATCCCCATAATAAGGAGAGTGATGAACCCAAGAAGAAAGGCATGCCGAACCGGATCGGGTCCGATTCCAAGGCCCCAACCGAACATTCCACTCAGCGCACCCGACAAATCTAACAACAGGCTCATAACAAGCCATCCGTAAGCGGAAGTGATGGCCCACTCAAACCGGCCAAACTCACCCGCATCGGCCAGCCCTTTCCGAGGAGGATTCGGTGATGGAACCGCCAGCGGAACCCACGGAGAGGGGTCTCTATGCACAAACAGATTTAGTTTCCAGACCATCCACAACATAAAAAGGTCGCGGGCGATTCGCCCAATGCAGGCCAGCTTAAATGATAGTTCCGGCATAAAAACCAAGAGCGGCGGCAACCAGAAGAATTTGGCGATGAGCGTGAGAAATAAATAGATGAATCCCCAGATATGGACTGGCTTTCTGATTGTAATCGGAAGCTGAAGGAAAAGAGAAAATGTCCGGATGGAAAACGCATACGCGATGGGGAAGAGCACGAAAGCGATAAAGAAGTCGGCGTTCCACTGGTGCCATACCGGTGGAATCATCAAGGCGTCCGTGCTGACCATCACACCCGTGAGCCATAGATGAATCGATGAAAAAATGATCCACCCACAGAAAACCATCATGAAGTACGGCTTGAGTTTGGCAATGCTCTCGTGGGAAGCTGAATCCTTCCGGCGATAGAGGTCCGCCACGAGAAAAACGTAGGTTCCCACACCGAGCCACTCGGCTAAAGATCCTCCCAAAGCCAAAGTTTTGCTAAGGGTATTGGCTGCGTCTGGCTCTGAGAGCAACGGCAAAACCCACGCGCCCATTTGGCTCAAAAGACCCACAGTCACCAAGCAAAGAAGTGTGGCTGGCCAGCGAGGATTCCGGAGTGGAACCCCGATGAAGCGAGGAATGAAGAAAAGGCTGACCCCCATCACAAAAAGGCCGACCCATCCGACCAATTGAATGTGCCCGTGTAATTGTATGAGAGAGGGAAGAAAACCGAGCGCCTGATGGGAAACAAAGAGTTTAAAGAGCACATACATCCCCAGCGGAAAACCGCTCAGGAGGGCCATCGCAAGCGAAGCCCAAATAAAGCGAGCATCAAATTTCTGATGCGTCAGATCTTTCAATTGATCACTTCCTTGTATTTGGACATGAAATGTGAAAAGAGAGAATCGAGACGGTTCTGTTGTTCTTGCACAACCACAGCAAGGGAGGCCAGATTTTCTCCTTGGAATGAAACTTGTTTTGATATCTCCAAACAAAGACTCATCCCGTTTTCGAGATTGTTTTTGTATTCGGTCATTTTCTCAATATCTTGAGGTTTTCCTTGAAGCGAAACCGTCAGTTTTTCGAAATAATCCACGTTCATGATGATCTCTTTGGCGAACATATGCGGACGTTCAGAGGGAACGAGAGTGGGGCCTCTTCCATAAATATGATCCACCATTTCCTTTAAAGAATAGGTGCGATCAAACCAGGCGATGTTGGGCCCGGGACATATCATGGGAGGAGCTGAATTTTCTTTGGTTATCCCTAACTTGGTCAAAATGCCGTTCCCCAAATGGGAACAGATGCACATTTTTTTCACGACTTCTTTTTTCAGAGCATCCTTCTCATTGTCCGGAATGGCCCGCTTATCAATTTCCTCCCACTTTTTTTTCTGATAGAGCCGAGAGGCGACGCAAATGGGCCGTTCGGTGAATTCGGTATTGGTCACTGCAAATCCATTGGGACAAGGAGAGCCCGGCCGCCCCCGTGCGGCTCGTTCCTCTGTCCATGTTTCAGACCCCGTGCCCCGAACCGTGTTAAAAGGGATTCCTAACGGTGAAACATCACTCAGATAAAGATCCTTTTCTTTGGCCTGACACAATAATTCCCGCGTGGCATCGTCCACATTGGTCACTTCCGGAACCAAGAGAAAAGGGCTTCCCCATCCAGTTCGGCTAACTCCAAATTCTTTTTTCAGCCTTGAGGCCTCACCCGCGGTTCCTATCCCCCCTTGAACCGTTAATTCAGGATGACTCTGCCTTGTCGCGGGGAGGGGCCAGCCTTTTTTCTTGTAATAATCCTCCACCAGCGAATGAACGCCCGCCGTTAAATGGCTCCATTTTTCTTTGAACTCTTTCAATATCAAAGGCACCAATTGTCCCTGCGCCGGGAACGCATGCCCCCCGCAATTGAGGCCGGACTCCACTCTATACTCGGAAACTTCCAGCCCATGCTTGGCCAGGAACTTGCCTTGAACCAACGCGGACCGAAAATCACTGACTTTCACAATGATTTTTTTCCTTATCTCCCCGCAGGCATCCCGATAAAAATCATTGAACCGGGACAAATACGAATACAGCCGCGGGTTAAGACCCGCAGAAAACACCACACTGGACTGAAGACAACTGTTGGCAAAGCCACGAAGCGCTGCTTTGGCATCTGTGAACTCATCTCCAAGCGACCGCCCCGATCGGTCATAGTTCACACGGTCCAGTTTGACCATGATGTTGACATCGATGGAGCCGGGCCGCATCTTGGACGATAACGTTTCAGCAACAGAATCTTTTTGGATCCCTTCGGGCATTTGCTTCAATTCCAAATACTCTTGTTTCAAAGAACTCTCATCGGGCAATAAATCAAAATATGTTTGTTTTTCATTTTGTTGAAAAAACGGTTGCTGCTTTATCGCCTCAACCTTCTCGTGGACCAGATGACGCACCAATTCAAGATAGGCCGTAATTCGCTTGGCCCGCCCATCGCTTTCATTTCTGGGAATTTCTGAATAAGGAACGTTGTGCTTTTCGCTGTAGTGCTTGCGCAGTTTTTCAAGCAAAAAATCATCCACCAAAGAAACAACAGACGAAATGCCAAGCGGAGCCACCTTGATCGGAG
This sequence comes from Elusimicrobiota bacterium, assembly GCA_022072025.1. Classification (NCBI taxonomy): domain Bacteria; kingdom Pseudomonadati; phylum Elusimicrobiota; species Elusimicrobiota bacterium. The sequence continues at coordinate 32,560 of JAJVIP010000026.1, read as the reverse complement.
TATCCGCAGAATGTCCGGTTCCCATAACAGGAATATGAAACGAATGGAGTGAATTTGTCATAAATTAATTATCTCCTCTAAAAGGTATACGTCAAAGACGCATGAGAAAATTCAATGTCTTCTTGCGCCGATGAAGACGTTTCCTTAATAAATCCTCCGGCGCTGAAGTAGCTATAGCCCAAAAGCGCCGACAAATGGCGAGTTAACCCAATCTCCAGTTTGGATCCGTATTCCTGGCCTATCTCTTTGTTCGCCGATCCGCCCGCCGCTCGAATAAGTACACCCGACGAGTTGTACAGGCCGTCATTTTCTTCCGCCCGATAGAACTGATGATATTCCAATCTCAAATTCACCTTATTTGGAATGGGAGTCACTTTGATTTCACAACGATAGTCCTGAATATTCTGCCGCCCTACCACATCTATCCACCCCAAGTACGCGTGCCCCTGCGTATAGAGCTGATTAAAAGTCCCATTTTCTCCATCCAATGGGCTTTCATCTCCCGATGCATAGTCATAACCAAACGTTACGAGCGGCTCCCAAACCGCGCCCTTAAACAGATAGCGGAGATCCAGCGCCGCCATCCCGGCTCCAATATCCAATTCTGTGGCGCCCGCTCTCATTTCCCCGAATTGCATCGCAACTTCCGCATCGACGCTAAGGTTTCCGACCAACGAACCCGCGAATCGCGCGCCCGGCGTGTACCGTTCCATGTCGCCGGCCGCGGGACTGGTGTGGAGCGTTAGGACGTAATAATCGAAAAGACGTTTCGTCTTGGGCGACTTGACGGTCCCATAGAAGCCGTAAAAAACCGATGTGTCATCGCTACGATTGGAATCGTATCGATAAACCAAAACCGGTCGGACGTAAAACGCGTCAATCCGGTTTGTCTTGCCAGTCCAAGCGGTCCGGAAACCATCAAAGGTCCGACCGACATTGCCCCAGTCAGGCGAACTGACCAAACGAACGGCGCCAAATGCCATTCCTTGTCGGCCCGCTCGGACCAGGACCGTGCGTCGAAAGAGTTTCAAATCGAGGAATGCATTTTGCACGTCCGTGCTGTCAACATCCGATGTCCGTTTTCCACCGGAAAGATTCCGTGTTGAACTTTCAGCAGCCCGACCTTCAACGAAAATACGCGCCAACGGAGTGAGATGAAAGTCCGCATGAAGGAGAAACCGGCGCAGAACAAAATCACCGTCTCCGGCTGGAGCAAAAAGAAAGTTATTCCAACGTTCGTACCGGAATCGAGCCTGGCCGCCAAGGGACAACCAGTAACGCCCGGTTGAATCGAAATCGATCTTCTTTAGTGGATCAAGCCAATCGCCTGCCCCCGATTTCGGCGTTTTTGACCAGTCTTCATCGAACCGCAAAACCTGGTACTTCGGACGCTCAAAATTTTCTTCCTGCCCGGCCACCATTTGAGTCGAAAAGAAGAGAAGGCCAGCATGCAATAGGACATAGGCTCTCTTCATCGTTCATTGACCCTCAACCATGGCAATAGACGGTGGGTCATTAACAATCCGGCACGCCTCAAGGCAAGCCCCACATCCGTCGCAAGCGTTCTGATAAATGACCGGCTTTGCATCTGTCATGACAATCGCTTGATCGCGCAGATGACAAGCCAAATAACAGGATTGGCACGACATTCCTCCCCAGGCCAAACATCGAGTAACGTCAAGTTGAGGTTTTTTCCCAACTCGCTGTATTGATTTAAACCCCTTCAACACTTCTCGCGGGAATGATTTAAAAAAATCCCGCCGGCTTATCTCGTTCATACAGCCATCTCGACTCGAGAAGAATAAAGATCAAAGCATTGTGAACAAAGCCCCTCCGTTGGATTCCACTTTGGAAAATCCCTTTGAATTTCCACAACAATGGGCTGTTGCTCTGCCGTCCACACGCGTTTATCTTCATAACTTGTGAAATGACAGAGCGGACACCGCAGCCCTCCTTCCCCCAGTGGTTTGTTGATTCGTTCATTTCTAGCCAACTGCAAGAGTTCGGCTTGCGTCCATTTCTTTTGTCCGACAAAATTTCGGATGATTTTGGCCTTTTCCGCGTCATCGATATGAGAAAAGGACCTTTCAAACTCTCCTCGCAAATTATTGAAGGGAATCAGCGGCGCGTGCCCTCGCCCAACGAGCCGCGCGGAAACATACAGATTCCACAACACACGAAACCGGTCGCGGATCAATTCCTCTTCCACCTGACCGGTCCCTCCCATCACTGGGTTTGGATCGTATTGGAAGTCCGGGTCCACCATATCCGAAATGTGCATCAACTCATGCCGTAAAAAAGGCGCGAGCAAACCAAGGTCTAAGGTTTGAAGAACACGGAGACTTAAAATCAACGTGCGAGCGGAGCCATCGACAAAAAGCTCGGAGCGTTCCTGTCTTTTTTGGAATGTGCTTTTCACATAAACATCCATTCCGGAAGATTGAAGGAGAGGATATTCCTGAAATATATCTTGAAAATTCTTATCCAGACCAAGGTCGCGGAAAAACGTTGCGTTCAAATCCTGAAAAGCTTTCGGCTGACCTTCTTTTTCCACCGTTTCATAAATACGGGTGCGCCCCTGATGAAAAGAACGCCCGCTTTCTTTTTGCTCGAGCGCTTCAATCTGCTTGATCCGAAGAAAAACAGCCTCTTCGATAAAATAAGGCTCAAAGCGGATCGGGCGCATCATCCCTACTTGCTTGGCGCGCCCATGGGGTTTAAGGCGCACGACATACAACCCGTTTCGACATTCTCCTCGATGGTCCGGATCGGCATTTGATCGGAACCCAATGGGATTTGTAAGTAGTCACACTCCAACGCGATAAAGGAAAAAGTGAATTCGGCGATTTGTTTTAAAAGCTGACTCTGTCCATTCTTCGATAGCCGTGTAGCGAAAGCCGGCAACCAAGAGGCCAAATGATCTTTAAAGAATCGAAGAGACCCGGCCCGAGTGATTTCCGCTTTTTCCGCCCCGTCTTTTTCCCAAGCCACCCCCTCTTTGAAACAAAGAAAGGACATGAATTCGCATTCGGTCGAGGCATGATCCACCCGTTCTCCTGAATGGGAATCCATAGTAAGACCAAAAGCGTTGTAAAAAGCTGCGATGTCCGCCAATTGTTGTGGCTGGCGATGGCTGTGCTCTTCTCCGTATTCCAGTTCGTAAGAAGGCGTTTGTGAATTCGCCGTGTGTCCGAGTGTTTGCTCAAAAGCCTGCGACCATTCTTTTTCATCGGTGGACTCAATTAATTTGAATAAGTTCGCTAGTTGACGATGAAGGCCCGTTTTCTTTTGGTGAGGCAATGCGCTCAAGGCCGTTTCCCACCCCACAATCGCTTCCGAGAAAAACTCTCCCGTTCCAGCCGCCATGGGATGTCTCAATAAGAACGAAAGCAACCGGTAGAAAAAAGCCCGCGCAGTAAGGGCCTCTATATTAGATGGAGTTTTGATGGATGTTGGGGCGGACATGAAATGGCTCCTCCACTTTGGTTCGAATTATTTCTTCGCCCGATTTGTTGTAACCGATCACCGTGTCGTTGTACATCGTGAATTTCTTGCCACGAATCTCGTTTTCAAAAATCTTCGGGCCTTCTTCGATTTCGTATCGGAAAATAATCTGATTGGTCTTCCGAAAAAGCTGCAACACCGCCAGGAGTTCCCGATCTGGGGTCATGTACGACTCAATCGCGTGATCCACTCCGGGGCCGAACATCTGCTTCAAGAACTTTCGAGGGACCCAGCGCGGGGGAATATAGAATCCGTTCGGTTCGGTCCCAAACTGGGGATAAAGAGGCAGGGCCACTTTCGCCACATGCACCAAATAATAGAGTGGATTCTGACGATCAACCGCCCACTGTCCCGACTTCTCCATTTTGACCAACCCTTGAAGTCGAATTTGCCCAATACAAGATGTCATGCAGCGGGTCTCCATGGGATTGCCATGGCTCTCGGGGTCTTTTCCTTCAATACGCGGAAAACAACCAATACACTTCTCGCTAACCCGCGTCGTAGGCCGATACATCGCTTTCTTGTAGGGACAGGCTTCCACACATTTCCGGTACCCGCGGCATCTCTCTTCATCAATCAAAACAATTCCATCCTCCGGCCGTTTATAAATGGCGTTCCGCGGACAGGCCGCGAGACACCCGGGATAGGTGCAGTGATTACAAATGCGGGCCAGATAGAAAAACCAGGTTTTGTGGCCGTCTTTCCCTAGCGTTGCTCCTTCAGGAAGGTATTCCGACTCTTTTCCTTTGGGTCCTGTCGGATTGTCTTCATAAATATTCGGGAAGCGCCATTCTTCATCGGTGGGAAGATAGCCCAAAACTCGGCGGGGCTCATCTCCCACTTGAGTTTGAGCCGCTTCAAATATCGTTTTCCCTTCGAATGTTTTCTCATTCCATTTCTGCCCGCCCGGATTAGCCCCTTCCAACAGATTCAATATTTTCGCATCCCAATTCTGGGGATATCCTCCGTAAGGCTTCGTCTCCACATTGTTCCACCACATATGCTCCTGACCTTTTGAGAAAGTCCAGGTGGATTTACAAGCCATGGTGCAGGTTTGACACCCGATACACCGATTTAAATTAAAGACAAACGCAAATTGCCGATCGGGGTGATGTTCCTCATGGGGATACTCCATCTCCCGGTTTAATTGCCAATTAAAAACCTTAGCCATTTAAATGCCTCCTTCGGGCTTGCCCGGCGTAGCCGTCGTCTGGATAAGACGGGGCCGCCACATGCTGACAGCTTCGGCAATGACCGCCTTCACGAATTCGTCGCCTTTTTGTTTCCACACCATATGCGGCCCAACATAAAAGGGACTCTGAAACAAATAAAAGAGCTCCATCTCGTCCCATCCTTCCCGAATAAATTCTTCCGCGAAACAAAGCGCCATGTCTTTCAGTTCCGCCTCGGATTGTCCGTCAAACCCAATTCCGACCATTTCAAAGGGATCGTCATCTTCCACTTCTTTTTTAAGAACGATCGACTCATCTCGAATGGGGATTTCATTCATTGTCGTACTCCCCACTCAAATATTTTTTCATGGCATCATTTTCATTGCCCGGCGTCATACCGGTGGTGGCGGGTTTCCATATGCCTTTCCCGCCCATACCGCCGTCTTCCGCTTTAACAATACGGACCAGGGTTTCTTTGGGAACCGTGTTCACTGCGTGGTTGTCCGCTTCGCCTCCAAAGATAAATCCCATGTACGCTTTGGTTTTGTGGAAAAGCGTGTCGGTTTGGTGCATCGGCATATGCCAGTTTCGCGTAACACTCTGCTGTGACCCATAACGGAAGTTCGCTTGATAGGCACCGCCTTCCGACAAAGCCCGACCATCGGCTCTTGTTTCATGGGCTTTCACAGATTTCTCAGTGGCGATGTAGGTTCCGTGCTTCATCATGACGATGTTGTAGGGATAGGCTGAGTTGTACTTTACGCGAAGCATCAGCCGCGCTACTTTATAGAACGGATCCGATGGTTTGGCGCCCACGTACGGGCGATCCGCAGGATTCGCATCGACGTACACGTAATCCCCGTCGTTAATCCCCATGTCCTTGGCCGCTTGCGGATTCAAATGAATTTGCGACTCGCCAACACCCGGCGTGCGCTTATCCATCCGGTAGGGATCTCCAAAATTAGAATCCCAAATCTGGTGCCAGTCCACATTGCTCCACATGGAATGCACGCGGTGACGGCTTTTCGGCGTAAGACAGAAAAACCGGAATCCTTTTTCCCAGAGGAAGTTTTTCGATTCTTTAACCTTTCCCCAGGGCATCTTGATATTTCGAATCGTCCGGGCGTCCCAGTGTTCACTCTTTTTGGAAAGACCGTAATCATTCGGACGAACATACGGATTGGAAGAAACAATAACGTTCGGAAGATACGGTGTGGCTTCGGGCCCTTCCCGGTGAACCACAAAATTTTCTCCGTACTCAATGGCCTCTGGAATATCGGTATAGGCTTGCAGCCGTCCATGATCGGTATAGAAAGGAAGGTTATCGTTCACCTGCTCCCAAAACGGAATACGCGGGTAGGTGCGGAACAACATGAGCGCGCCTCCCGACGGGCCGTATTTTCCGGCCATAATGTCATCCAATTTATATCCCACTGTGGTCGTGGACGTATCAAGAAGCCGCTGAATATAAACTTCTCGCTTCCCTTCTAAAGCAAACTTCCAATAATCGGAGAAACGAGAATCCCCGGTGAGTTCACCCAATCTTTTCGCAATCCCCGCCAAGATCATAATGTCATCGCGGCTATCAAATACCGGTGGAATGCCGCCTTTCCATATTTGTAGGAATGGATTGGAACAAGACCCTGTGACTTCCAACCCTTCAAACTCCAGCCAACTGTTGGCGGGAAGGGCGATGTCCGAATATTCAATGGAGGCCGTCATCTGAATATCAACGGAAAGGATCATCTCCACATTCGGATTCACATTTTTCAACATGTCATACGCATGCTTGGCGTTATTGAGCAAGTTCACATTCGTGAAAATCATCGCCTTGGTGGGCGTCGGCATATGCGTTTCACCGGTGAATACTTTCCGCCCCTCTTTGGGCGTGTCCACAATCAAAGGCCGGTCGCCGTGATTCCAATAAGCCGGTTCTTCGTCTTTGGTATAGGCTTTGGCGTGAACTTCTTTTCCATGCGCTTTGGGGTCCAGCAACGGGTGGAACGGATCTTCCGCCACCCAGCCTTTAAATCCGTATCCGGTCCAGGGAGATCCCTGAAATATAGCGGCTTTGTAATTTCCCGCCCACCCGTAACATCCTGCGCCCCGGGCTCCGATATTTCCTGTTAACAGTAGAGGCAAATACGCCGCGCGATTCATTTCCGTCGCGTGGAACCAATGGTTGATCCCTTCGCCTTGGTGGATGGCCACTGGTTTTATGGTGGCGATATCTTTGGCCAACTGCATGATCAAGTCTTTGGGCGCTTTGGTGATTTCAACCACGGAATCCAAATCATAATCCTTAAGATGAATATCGTAGAGGGAGAACCCAGTCATTACTTCGACGTCTTTTCCGTCGATGGTTCTAACCATGAACTTTCCTTTGAGCGCGGGCTGGATTCCTTTTTGTTTGAGAACGTCGCCCACATCATCACGCGTAACGGGCACGGGTTTATTTTTAATTTCATCCCACACCACATAATCACCCAACTTCTGATACTGCTCTTGAGTCAACCCCTGATATTTGAAGCTGGGGCCGTCCTTTAAGAGGCCCAGTTTGTAATCAGGGAATATCTCACTGGCCCGGAGACGTTTTAAATTGTCGGTCCGAATGAGAAGAGGATAATCCGTAAATCGATTCATGAAATCTTTGTCATACCATCCGTTATCCACCATGATCCGGGTAATACCGAGAAAGAGAGCAGCGTCTGTGGCGGGGCGAATGGGAATCCAATAATCGGATTTTGTGGCCGGCGGGCTGTATTCAGGGGAGATCGTGACCAATTTTGCACCACGCTCCATGCACTCAATAAACCAATGGCTGTCGGTTAATTTATTTTCGACAAGATTTTTTCCATCTTGAATGATGAGTTTGCTGTGCCGCAAATCATTAAAATCACAATCGGCATTCTGGAGCCCATGCACCCATGGATGCCCAGGCGCTTGATCTCCATGCCAGGTGTAGTTGGACCAGATGCGGCCCGCTTTGGCTTTTTCCGGCCCCACTTTTCGAATGTGGTCATCCAAAAGAGCCATGGTGTTCGACAAACGATACATCCCATATTTTCCAAACACACCAAGAAGTCCCATGCCGCCACGGAATTTCATGGTGCGCGTGCCGGCTCCACCCATGGCTTTCACCATTTCTTCGGGATACCCCTGATCCAAAAGAATTTTTCGCCCTTCGTCTCCGCTGTAGCGTTTGGAAATCGCCATCATGCCCTTGGCGATATAGGTATTTATTTCGTCCCAAGAGGCTTTGTCCAGTTGATCGGTTCCGCGTGAGTCAAATTTGTATTTCGTTTTATTTTCGGGCGTGAGCATCGGGAACCCGTCATCGGCCCATTGCTTCCATCCCCGTCGAATCAGCGGATATTTGAGACGGTACGGGCCATACACCAACCGGTGAAAAGTGTACCCCTTGGCGCACTGACGAGGATTCCAACTGGCGGTGGATTTGTTCCCATAGATGTCTTTGTAATTTTGGTAATCGTATTGCTCGCCCTCGCGTATCACAACGCCATTTCGAACAAAAGCGTTTGCCCGGCACGCATGGGTATCATTGGGCGAACAGACCCAAGAGAAGGTGCTGTCGTAGCGATATTGATCACGGTAAATTTTTTCCCAATCCCGGTTGGGATAATGGGCCAACGGGTTTTCAATAGTCTCGATAGGTTTGAGCATCCCAAAGGAAAGTTTGTTAAACCCAAGCGCAACGCCCAGAGAGGTAACCCCTGATACTTTTAAAAATTTTCGACGCGTCAATTTCATAGATCCCCCTTGGGTCTAAAGACCCTTATTTCTCGAGAGTAAATTCATTCCAGATCGATACCATCTTCTGGCCATTGCGATCTTTGGCCTGTCCATTCCACACGGCAAAGGCCACATTGATTCGTTGCCCTGGTTTAAATTCCAACCGACCCTTTTCTTTCACTTTTAAGGGCCGAAGGAATACAACATGCCACCGGCCGTCTTTCCAAACACCGTCGGCAATAACCGGATCTTTGTCCACCGGAGTTGAAGTCAGGGTCCCGAATCCTTTGGCGTGCGCTTCTTCGGCGGCCGATTGACGGTTCGGATTCGAGAGCGGGTTACCCGCACCCCAACCGGTCACATAGGTTGAATCGTGCGTGGCGACGTTTGAGTCTTTCACTTCAAAGGCGGACCCTTTTTTGTAATCAAGTTGAGCGCTGTAATGATCCACTGCCGCGTGGGGATACGCCGATTGCACGTCTGCCCGTGATTTCAAATCCTTCTGCCAGGACGACTTCCAATGCCAGAAGGTCACCGCGCCCTGGTTATCTCCCATGGCAAAAAACGGCGGATTGGGGTTTAGAGAAAGTTGAAGGGCCGCCCCATCCGAGAAAGATTGAGGAGCGATGGTGGCGCTGTTATCTGAGGCGTCTTCCCAACTCAGATAAACCGCTAACTGCTTCCCGTCATGGAGAACTTTCACCTCAACGGCTTCCACACGGTTATCTCTCCACCACAGGGGGGTCAGAGACACGGAAACGGGTTTGACGTTTTGCCATCTTCGGGCAGAAGGATTGTTGTCCAGTTTTTCTTTTGCGCGAGCCACCGTGATCTGTTGGCGGCTCAACCGCGCTTTTTGTTCTGCGCCAGGCTTGGGAAGAGTCTGAACATAATGAATGAGATCCCACAATTGATCATCGGAATACGCCCCTTGATATCCGGGCATCGGAGACCCCGGCAACCCGGCGTTGATTCGATACCACAAATCATCTGACCCGGAGCTTCCCTTAAATACACCAGCTGTCAAATCGCGCGGGCGGATCGGCAGACCGGCGTTATCCATCATCAGCTGCTGGCCGTCTCCCTTTCCTTGGGGACCGTGACAAGAAGCGCAAGCCTGCGTATAAAGTGTTTGGCCTCGCGCGATTCCCTCTTTTGTGACAGCTGCTTCAACTGGAACTTGGATGGCCGATTCGGGATTGGCATCGATGCCCGCCAATCTCAATTTGGTTTCAGCTGAAACCCCATTTTCAACTTGTTCCTCTGTGATGTTCCCAGAGGAGGTTTCTTTTCCCAACTCTGTCAGATAACGAACGTAGTAGACCAGGCTCCATCGATCTTCTTCTGCCAGATGGCTCCAGGGCGGCATTCCGGACCCCGGCATACCGCGTGTGATGGAGTTGAAAAAATCGACATTGGTCGGTTGTTGATCTGTTGTCGACACCAATCGAAACAATCCTTCCTTGAAGTTTCTGGGTTTGGGATAAAGAAGATAGGCGGCTTTTCCTTGTCCATCTCCACCGGCGCCATGACAGGAAGCGCAATTTTGATTGTAAAGAGTTTCGCCCTTGGAAAAGAGTTGAGGAGTGAGCGGCGCCTTTTTGAGTTCCGTTTTGGATGACCGAACGATGCTGACCCCGCACATCAAAACGAAGCCCATTCCAAGAATTAGAGTTATTTTTTTAAACACAGGTCTCACCTCACATTCACGTGGCCGGACAGGCCAGAAACGTTTTTGAGTGTCGGATCAAGCGATCACTCAGTTCTTTTTTTTCATCCTCTCGTAAATATTTATCGATGGCTTTATAAAAGCTGGTTCGCTCTGCCGTGGTATGTTGACGCAACAAATGAACAAGGTAGGTGCCGGATTCAATCAAGGAAGGAACTTTTTTCCAGTCGATCGGCTCAGATTTTCTTTTGGTTAATTTACCCAACGCCTTGTTGAACTGCGAGAGTTTGTCACGAAAATCATCATGCTCACTCACCAACAGTTGAATCACCGGCTCCAATCGAGGAATGTGACTTTCCAGATAGGGGAACAGGGACTTTTCCTCAAACTCCATGTGCTTAAGGACGAAGGCAGAGAAATAATCCCCCACATCTTGAGCCATCTTCATGTTTTTTCCAAAGGAGGCTTTCCCTTCATAATGAAAGCGGGTCATCAATCCGGACAGATTTTCCGCATGCTTGAGAGCCTTGGCATGCTCTTTCTCCAGGTGGGATAAGGTCATCATTAACTCCCTTCCATATTTTTTCATGGAGAGAATTTAGAATGTCAGGAAAAGGCAATCTGTGATGGGCATCACACTCTTAAAAAACAACAACCTGCTAAGATGAATGCATGTTGAGGATTGTTCCGGTGTCATTATTTTCAAAGAAGAAACGGTTGGCCTTTGCCTTATTAAGCGGATTCTTAGCGGTGGGAATCTTCTTGGTTGATCTTCAGTTTCCAAGAGGAGTGGCGATCGGTCTTCTTTACATCACGGTGGTTCTTATTTCCCTCAAGTCACCGCACTTCGAAGACACGGTTTATTCGGCTCTTTTATGCTCATTCTTGAGTGTTATCGATTACATCTATTCTGAACCTGCTGTACCTGCAAGCATTAGCCTCACGAATCGTATTCTCTATTTGGGAACCATCTGGACCACGGCGGTTATTTGTATTTTAAGGAAACAATCGGAACTTGAACGCCAGAAATTGCAGGAACAGATGATGGAGGAGAGAGAAAAAGAAAAGCGGTTGTCTATGATGACACCGTTGACCAATTTTATGTCAAGTTTGCTTCGACTCGGAATTGAAGCGAAAGTCGCTCAAGAAGGACAGGCATCGAATGTGGAAAAAATGCTTGAGAACATCAACAATGCCATTCAACATGCCAATCAACTTTCGAGCCAAATCAATGCGACGGGGAACAAGACCCTTGAGTCAGACGAACAAAAAGTGCCCCAGGGTTAATTAAGAAGCTGAGAAAGTTTTTCTTTTTGCAGAATAAATATTTGGTGAGATTTAATATCGATGAGTTTGCTGCGTTTAAGTTCGTGCAAATATCGAGCCACGGTTTCACGGGAGGTGCCGATTCTCTGGGCTATCTCTTGCCGAGTAAAAGGAACGAATAGGGTTTTCTGGGCTTCGCCTTTTGATTCATTTTCATTCAACATATCCAGAAGAAACTTCACCACGCGTTTGCGCACATCTTTGAGAGAGACTTCCTCGATCAAACAACTGAACCTTCTTAATTTTTCCGCGAAGAGGAGGTTGAGCGTATGAGCCAGCTTGGAATTGGACTGCACCAAGTGAACATAATCCTTCCGCTGCAAATACCACACCTTGCATGGGGTCAGCGCCTCAGCGGATGAAACACACGACCATGCCGCGCAGCCAGGATTGCAGGCGCATGTGTCTCCCGGTCCTAACGTTTCCAAAATCTGCTCCCGCCCAGACGACGATGTTCGGTAAAGCTTGGCCCGTCCCTCACGAATCAGAAAAATTTGTTGGCAGTCATTCCCTTCAAGGAACAAACTTTCGCCTTTTTCAAACGATTTTTCTCGGAGGCACTTTTTCAACCCCTCCATTTCAGCGGTTGAAAATCCATTAAAAAGAGGGACGCTTTCTACTCGGGGGTCCATTCTGATTCCTTTTCTTCAGGGACAACTGGTTTGGAAAGGAACCGAGCCACCAAAAGAGATATTTCAAAGAGGATATAGGATGGGATGAGAAGGGCCAACTGAGAGAAAGGATCTCCGCCCGGGGTTAAAAAGGCAGATAAAAGCGCTAACCCCGCTACAACATGAGGGCGATAGTGAGAAAGCGTTTTGGGGTCTACAATATCCATTCGCACCAAGAATAGCACGCCCAGAGGCAATTGGAACAACCCCCCAAACGCCAGCGTCATCCACATTGCGAAGCTGATATATCCGTCTATCGATAAAAACGGCTGAAGGGCGGCGGTTGAAAAACTCATCAGAAATTTGGTGGCAGATGGTAAAACCACGAACCAACTAATAGCCGCTCCCAAACAAAAGAGAAAATAGGAGGCTGGCAGAGTTCCCATCATCCAATGCCGCTCCCGAACGGTTAATGCCACACCAACAAATTTCCAAATCTCAAAAATAATCAGCGGGATGCACAAGAAGAGCGCCATCATAAACGCGATTTTTAGCCGAATGAAAAATGCCTCGGTCGGCTGTGTATAAACAAATGGAACACCGGTTATTTTTGACAACGTGTTGATAACAGGATCGACTTTATACGCACAACCGGCAAACACGACAAGCAAGACAGATAAAACTCTTAAGAATCGTTTTCGAAACTCTTCAATGTGATCCCAAAATGACTGAGGCGTATCGTTTCTCTTCATCGTATGACCAATAGGAATGATTTATAAGCAGCGACGCCCAAAACACCCGCCAAGATCCGGCGAAGCGTCAGGTGATGGAGCCGCTGCGATCCCAAACGAGAACCCAAAAGGCCGCCAAGAAAAGCCGCCAATGTCAAAGGCCACAACTCAGCAAGGTTTAATCCCTGTCGATGAAGATGTCCAAACAAGCCGGCGGCAGAATTGACCCAAATAAAAGCGGCTGAGACCGCCGCGGTGCGCTTGGAATCGGCCCACCCCATAAGGATAAATAGGGGACTTAAAAAAATACCGCCCCCCACACCCACAATACCGGAGACAAATCCAATGATCAGCCCGATGGGGATCGTCAGATAATTAGGAGGGACCGTGTCATCATCACCACCGGCAACGGATTGTTTTGACAAAAGCAGACGAATGGCCGCAAAAATTAACGCCACGAAAAGAAGACACCCATAGAGGGGAGCGGGAATTTGAATGAGCCCCCCCACAAATGCGGCAGGAATGGATGCAAAAGCAAACGGCCAAAAGAGTTTGGGTTTAAAGAATCCAGAACGCCAGAAAGCCACAAAAGCGGTTCCCGATACCAACAAATTTAAAACAAGCGCGCTGGACGCCATTTGAGACGGGGCGAATCCGAAAAGCGCCAACACTGCAAGATATCCCGAAGCTCCTCCGTGTCCCACCGCCGAGTAAGCTAAGGCCACCATGAAAATGATTGGGAACATCAATTCATGCACGACTATCCCCCCACCTGACACATAAAACGAGCGTTTGACGTTTTTCCCTCTGTGCGCTCTCCCATAAAATGATGCTCTGGCTTTTTCTGGATTGTTTGTTGGATCAAATTCAAAACATCTTGATCGCTGGAGCCCTTCCGAAGGGCCGACTTCAAATCTGTTCCCTCCATGGCATCCAAACATGGAACCAATGTTCCAGTTGAAGTTAAACGCACTCGATTGCAGGAGGAACAAAACCCACAGCTCAAGGCGCTGATAATTCCCACGGTTCCCCGTGCTCCCGGACGACGGAAGTAATGGGCGGGACCAAATCCCACTGGCTTTTCATCCAATGGCAATTCTTCAAGAGGACCTGCCAGTTCCCGAATTTTGTCATAAGGCAACCACCGGTCTTTGGTGAAGAACCCGGTTTCCCCCATGGGCATGAGTTCGATAAACCTCACATGAAATGGATTTTTCTCTGTCAGCGCGACGAAATCAGGAATCTCATCCTCATTAATTCCTTTCATAACCACAGCATTGATCTTGATTGGTGAAAGCCCCGCCTCTTGCGCCGACTGGATTCCCTCCCATACATCATTGAAAGTTCCAAACCGCGTGATTTCTTCAAATCGCTCTGGCTTTAAAGAGTCAAGACTGATATTGACCCGACTCAAACCCGCCCTGGCCAAATCACTGGCCATTTTTTTCAAAAGGAAGCCATTCGTGCTCAAGGAGAGATCACTTATCCCAGGAATCGCGTGAAGGCGATCAACAAGGTCGACAATTCCAGGACGCAAGAGCGGCTCTCCTCCCGTAATCCGCACTCGAGAGAGGCCAAGGTTTGCGAAAAGAGAGATCAAACGGACAATTTCATCATCCGTGAGAACGTTTTCAAGAGGAGAAAAACGAGAGTAAATTTCCGGCAGGCAATAAACACATCGGAAATTACACCGATCCGTAACAGATAAACGCAAATACGTTATTTTTCTTCCAAAGGAATCAGTGAGCATGGCTTGTTTCCATAAATTGCAGGGCTTCTTTAAATTGTTCCTGCGTATCAACATCAAAAAATGTGAGTTCCTTTTGATCGTGCAATGGGAACTCCTGTTCCTGGATTGTTTTTGTCTTCACCTTGCTCAATAAATACTTGATCCCTTTTCTGGGGTCATTGAACAGCGACAAATCATTAATGGTGGCCAAACACCTCTTTGAATAAACTCCACAGAGGGGCTGAATTTCTCCCTTCCACAGGGGAACGGTGGCATCGGCCGCTTCGCTTTTGGAACAGATGAAATGAATCAAGGCGGGATTAAGAAAAGGCATATCGCATCCACAGACGAATATTTTTTCGGTTTTGGCATACGAGAGCGCCGAAGCTAGGCCGTTCAGCGGATGAAAATCAGATGACCGGTCGTTCAGAACATGAAGCCATGGCTTCTCTAAAAATTCGAACACAACACGGTTTTTAGAAAGAACCAAAATCTCCTCAAAAATATCTTTTAAGACACCGGCAATCCGTTCAATGACCAATCCGCTATCACCCAGCCGAGCCAATGCCTTATTGGAGCCAAAGCGACGACTCTGTCCACCGGCCAAGATCACCGCGGTTATATCCGATCTCATTTGAGCCACCGAAAGGGGACTTCGTCCCCACTTTTTATTTGCCGCGCGTCTTCATAAGGCAAAGCGAGTGCATTGGCTCGTGTGGCCATCCCCATCATGGCTGATCCTTGAGGCCGGAGTATCGTCAGTTCGAAGCCGTTTTTTCCTGAGTTGGCCTGGCAAAACAAATATTGCCGCCGGTCCGCTGGCAGCGGATACTCGTTAAGGGCTTTCCCGATCAAGTGATAGCTTGGATGTTTGGGGACAAAGCCTTGCAGCTTTTCAAGTGCGGGGCGAACGAATTCTTCTAGACAGACCAGAGCGGAAATCGGATTTCCAGGAAGACCAAAAACACAAGTGTTGTCGCTCGTAACGCCGAAAAATAGTGGCTTACCGGGTTTAATGGCCACCTTCCAGAAAACTTCTTTGACTCCCAGTTTCTCCAGAATCGTTTTCGTATAGTCAAAATCGCCAACGGAAACACCGCCCGACACGAGCAACACATCACACTCGGCCAATGCTTGCTTCAATTTAGGTTCCAAATCGGCGGGATCGTCTTTAGCGATTCCATAATCGGTGGGTTCCAGATTCCAGTGCTTAAGCGCGCTTAACAAAGCGGGCCCGTTGGAATTGTGAATTTTCCCATGAATCAGGTCTTGGGCCGGATCAACCAGTTCATCACCCGTGGCCAGCACACCGACGATTGGTCTAGAGATCACACGGACATTCCAAAAACCCTGGGCTGCAAGCAAGGCGAGTTCGTAGGGACGAATTCGAGCGCCGGCCTTAAGTAGCGCACTTCCTTGGCGAACATCCTCTCCCTTGGAGCGAATGTTGTCTCCGGCGTCTGCGGGAAAGAGAACCTTAACATCTCCATTGCCGTTGTAATCGGTGGCCTCTTTCATCACCACGGCCGTTGTTCCCTGTGGGAGAGGTGCGCCGGTCATGATCATAATGGCTTGACCACTTTTGATGGCAGTGGTTGGCATAAGTCCAGCTCGAACTTTTTCGTGGACGTGGAGAAGGACCGGGTTAACTTTGGAAGCATGAGCAACATCCTCGGCCACTACCGCAAAACCATCCATCGCGGAATTATCAAAGGGAGGCAAATCGATTCTTGCTACGAGGTCAACGGCAAGAGTCCGGTCTACGGCTTGAGCTAGACTTACGTCCTCCGCATCAAGAGGTCGCGTGTGTTCAAAAATCTTTTCCAGCGCCTCACGCGGTGTGAGCATGTCGCGCCTCCTTATGATGGTGGTCACCACCGGCCATGATGTGCAGGGCATGAGGAATCATTTCCATAATAATCCCGAGAGCTTGTTCCGCCCCAGCAGGGTTCCCAGGTAAGTTAATGATGAGTGTTTTTCTTCGGACTCCGACCACGGCCTGAGAAAGCACAGAAAATTGATTGAACTTTCGTCCCTCGCTTCGCATGAGTTCCGCAAGACCGGGAATTTCTTTATCCACTATCTCGCGCGTGGCTTGCGGCGTCACATCACGAGGCGACAACCCCGTTCCGCCCGTTGTCAGAATGAGCGAAATTGTCCCCTTGTCGCACCAGGCCAATAACGCGTCTTGAATTTCGTCCTTCTCATCCGGAACCACTTCCATTTCCTCAACGTCCCATTTTTTGGCTGACACGATTTCACACAGACGCGGACCGCTTTTGTCCTCCGATTCACCACGAGAACAGCGGTCGCTAACGGTCAGGATGGCAACAGTGAGGGGACGATTATTTTTCATAAAGTATTTTCCAGATGGGGACATTGGCCTTTAACTGTTCGACAATATATTCACACGCCTCAAATGCTTCCTTTCGGTGGGGCGCCGCACAAGCAACAATCACACTGGCCTCCATGACAGGAACACGACCGACTCGATGCTGAACATACGCCTTCACCGGCCACCGCTCCTCTGACTCCCGCACAATTTTCCCGAATTCCAATTCCGCCATCGGCTCATAAACGTCGTAATGAATGGCGGAAATTAATTCTTCTTTTTCGGTGTCCCTCACACATCCCGAAAATGTCGCCACCGCCCCACACTCCTTGGACTCTACGGATTTAACCGCGGTCACCAATGACAAGGAATCGTGAGTTAAAAACGAAATCTTATCCTCCGCTGATGGGAGGGATGAAAGCAACCTCATCGCCATTTTTAACCTCGCAATCAAAATGTGAAAACTCGTGATTGACCGCTACTCGAAGAGACTTCATTTTCTCTAGAATGGGATTTAGACCTGGAACCTCCGAAAGCAGATCAACGATTCGTTTTGGTGTTGGCAAATCCAATTCCAATTGACGCTGATGCACCCAATCCGAACTTTGAGCAAAAAACAGAAGCCGCAGACTCATGATGGATCACACTCGGCACGTTCGTATAAACCACTTCGACCACCCGATTTCCTTTTCAATACGAACGGCCCAACAGTCATGCCTTTATCCACCGCCTTGCACATGTCATAGATCGTGAGGCCAGCGACGGTGGCTGCGGTCAGCGCTTCCATTTCAACACCGGTTTTCCCTGAACATCGAACAGTCGCTCGAATAAGGATTCTGTCTTGTTTCACATCAAAATCGACACCAATCCCCTCCAAGGGCACCGAATGGCAAAGAGGAATCAATTGATCGACTTTTTTGGCCGCCATAATTCCAGCGAGGCGAGCTGTTTCAAGGACATTCCCTTTGGCTATTTTCCAGGCTTTGATCTGTTCAATAACGTCGGGATTCATTCGTATTTCGCCACCGGCAACCGCTTCCCGACGGGTAACGTCCTTTTCAGAGACATCCACCATCGAGAGCTGCCCCTTGGAATCCAGATGTGAAAATGAAGACATAATCGTTGTCAGCTTAACTTCGTTTGCTCTTTTGTTTCCTTCGCGTCTTTTTCATCGGGCTCGAACCCATTTTTCATCCCTTTCTTAAAGGCGTTCAGAGAAGACCCCATGCTTTTTGCAAGCTCCGGCAATCGCTTCGCCCCAAAAAGAACAAGCACAATCACCAGAACAATCAACAACTCACTCCATCCAACGTTTGGCAACATAACCTTCCTCCTTTGCCTTCAATAAAAAAGGCCAGACATCCCATTGAGCTGGAAAAGAATGTCTGGCCAAAGAAACAGTATTGGCTCTTTTCCAATTCGGTCGCCTGAGGCGACCTCGGGAGACCAGTATTTTTCAACACTGACCGATCGGCCTTCTTCTCATCATGGAGAAATTCCACCTTAGAGAAAAAGGCTAGAGAAGCCTTAATAATGGTTGGAGATTAATAAAGGCTGGGAATAGCGAATGTGATGGGGATCACACTTCTAAAAGGAATGGAACTTGATTTCCCTCCCCACACGAAGGTAGTGGTTCCTCTCTAGTTTTCCATCGAAGAAAGGCCTTGATTGATTCGCGAAGTAGCTGTACTTGGGTCCGGACAAAGCGGCAATAAATAGCCCAAACGGGGCAACGGGTTGCACGAATGGCGCAACGTGGGCAAATAACGGAGGCCAAATGAGCGACAACAAGCCCAAACCAAAATTCAGACTGGTAGGAGAAGACGGCAATGCCTTCGCAATCTTGGGACGAGTGAGCAAAGCGCTTCGCCAAGCAGGGCAAGGCGACAAGGTGAAGGAGATGACGGCCAAAGCGATGGCTGGCGATTACGACCATCTCCTCGCCACGGTGCTCGAGTACGTGGACGACATCGGCGAAGAAAATGACGACGAAGATCAGGGAGATTGAAATGAGAAACGAAATTCAATTTACCCTCAGCGATTGGGTGGAAATCGTCGAAGCACTGGGATCGAAGATCCGCCAGATCGAGTCGGGCCAACTGGGGCCGGAGGATCAGCTCGGGCAAGACAAGAAATGGATCGCGCATCTTCTACGAATCATTCGAAAAATCGAGGGACCACAATGCAAGGGCGTGGACTTCGCCGTTTTCAAGAAACACGTCACAACAAAAAAAGGAGGGCGCTAACATGAATGCCATCGACGCAAAAGTAGGCCAGAAGTACCTTTCAAAAAAAGGAACGCCGGTCACGGTGATTGCTCACAAGGGCGATAAGGTGACACTGAAAATCAGCGGATCGGATAACGAGATCGACGTCGTCAAGAATTACGAACTGAAGCCGTATCGCGACGCCGAGGTTAATAAAGAGGCGAAAATTCTTATCCGCGCCAATGGCGGCGGCCGGGGCAAAGGCGGCAGAAAGCCGAGTAAGGAATCGCTATCGGCCACCATTGACCCGATGCTCTTCGCGGGCGGAAAGACCGTGAAGGAAATTGCGGAACTCGCGATTAAAAACGCGCCGGATCTCGCCAAAGGAAAAGACGTGGAGGCAAACGTCCGGGCCCGCATGGTTTCCTTCTCGCGCAAAGGGTGGAAGATCGAGAAGAACGATAAGAAACACGTGCGCGTCCTCAAACCCAAGGAGAACAGCCATGCGAATTAATCAAGGCGACAAGTTTTGGGTGGTGGTCGACGCCAAATCCACCAGCGAATTGGCCGATATCTTGTTTGAGACGACCATCGATGGGATTGAGCGCCAATTCAAAGGCGGGCTGACCTCCGACGACAACGTCACGATCTTCACCGATCACAAAGAGGCGTCGATGGAGGCCCACCGTCGAATGACGGCGGTCAACGTCGCCGAGGCGATCAAGAACATGGCCTCGGCCGACAGCATGAAAAAGGCCAAAACCGTCGAATTCAAATCCGCCACCGGCGCGGTGGTGTTCTCGGTCAACCTATGACGGCCAGCGCCGGCCTTTTGGCGAGGTTCCTTGCCCACTTGCGCGTGGAGCGCGGGCTATCACTCGCCACCCAGTCGGCCTACCGCCGCCAGATTGAAGGCTACCTCCGTGACGTCGCCAAACAAGGCGCGACCCTCGCCGAGTCCACGAAAGAAACCATCGTGGCGTATATTGGATCGCGGCAACGCGCTGGGCTTAAACCAAGCTCGGTTTTTCACCTCGCGCTAGCCGTTCGCCAGTTCCACCGATTCCTCTACGCAGAAAGCCTATTGCCTTCTGATCCGACAGCAGGCATGAAACTCCCGAAATTCGAACACATTATTCCTGAACCTTTGTCTGTAGTCCAAATGGGTCGACTTTTGACCCCATTGGTTTCCCTTAAGTTCGCCGCGCTTCGAACTCAAACAATGATCAGCGCCGCCTACAATTTGGGTTTGCGCGTTTCGGAATTGGTGAATCTCAAGGTTGGAGATGTTAATTTCGAGGAACGCTACGTTCGTGTTCGCCGAGGGAAGGGCGGGAGAGATCGTCTCGTCCCGTTTGGGCAAACCCTAAACGATTGTCTCCGAGAATATGTTGAAGCGAGAAACCGGCAACCAAACACAAGCTCTCCACATCTTTTCTTGAGCGCGAGAGGACGGCCTATCAGCCGGGGGACATTCTGGTGGCTTTTGAAACGGTGGGCGAATCAAGCGGGTATCAAAGGACGCGTCTCACCGCACCAGCTTCGACATTCATTTGCCACGCATCTCTTGAATGGAGGCGCAAATTTACGAGGGATACAGGCCGCGCTAGGGCACCGAGATATTAGGCAAACCCAAATTTACTCACACGTCGACATGACTTTCCTTCGGGAAACCCTTCAGCATCATCCGCGCTTCTAAACCACATGGAAGATGAAAAAATTATACACCTACATTTTCTGCTTCAGAAATAACTCGGCCATGTTTCATCTCGTACCGCCATTTCCAAATGAAATAGATCGCCGGATACACCAAAAGCTCCAACACGAAGGATGTGAAGAGGCCTCCCACCATTGGTGCTGCGATTCGCTTCATGACATCAGCGCCCGTTCCAACCGTCCACATTATCGGCATAAATCCCAAGAAGTTCGTGGCCACCATCATGACCTTCGGCCGGATTCGCCGGACGGCTCCATGGATAACAGCTTCTTTGAGATCATCAAATGTCCGCATCTTGCCTTCCTTCACACGCTCGTCATAGGCGAGGTCCAGGTACAGGAGCATGAAGACACCGGTTTCAGCATCCAGCCCCAAGAGAGCGATGATGCCCACCCAGACCGCGACGCTCATGTTGTAGTCGAGGATCCAAAGCAGCCAGACGGCTCCAATGGCGCTGAACGGAACGGCAGTCAGAACGATGGCCGTTTTCACCCATGACCGCGTGCTCATATAAAGCAGCACCAGAATAATGAAAAGAGTCAACGGAACGACAACCGCCATCCGTTCGCGCATGGCCACCAGATTCTCGTACTGGCCGCTCCAACTGAGGGTATACCCTGCGGGCATCTGGAGCTTTTCGCGAACCAATTGCTTCGCTTCTTCCACATAACTACCAATGTCTCGGCCGGCGATATCGACGTAAACATAACCGGCCAAGAGCCCGTTCTCGTTTCGAATCATGGACGGTCCTGACACAAGTTGAATGTCCGCAATTTGGGCGATAGGAATTTGAGCGCCGGTCATCGTGGGCACCAGCACTCGCTCCAATTTTTTAAGGTCCGTGCGAAGCTCGCGTGGATAGCGGACGATGACGCCATAGCGTTCCCGCCCTTCGATTGTCGTGGTGATCGTCTCACCGCCGATGGCGGACATGATGACCATTTCGGCATCTTTGATCGTTAGCCCATAACGCGCCAGTTGCTCCCGCTTTAAGGTGAAGTCCAGAAAATAGCCGCCGGCGGTGCGCTCGGCGTAGACGCTACGCGTGCCCGGAACTGAGCGGATTATGTTTTCGACGTCTCCGCCAATCTTTTCGATTTCCTTGAGATCCGCTCCGAATATCTTAATGCCGATGGGCGTGCGAATGCCCGTAGAGAGCATGTCAATCCGATTCTTGATTGGCATTGTCCAGGCGTTGGTGACGCCAGGGAAGCGCAAAGATTTATCCATGTCGTCCACCAAATCGTTAAACGAGATTCGATTCGGCCAAAGCCAACGGAAAGGAGCTTCCATGAAATCGGGAAGCCAAGAATACCACCGCTCTTTGGTCCGCCATTCAGAATGCGGTTTTAAAAGAACGGTCGTTTCCATCATGGAAAAAGGCGCGGGGTCCGTTGATGTCTCCGCACGTCCAGCTTTCCCGAACACCCGTTCCACTTCTGGAAAACCCATCAGAATTCGATCCTGCGTTTGCATCAGCTTTTGGGCTTCGGTTACGGAGATACCTGGAAGGGTCGTTGGCATATAGAGAATCGAGCCTTCCTCCAGCGGCGGCATAAATTCAGAGCCGATCCGAAAATAGATAGGGACGGTGAGCAAAACCAGCGCCAGCGATCCCAGAATGACTGTTTTGCGGCGCTCAATGACCCACCGAACCGCCGGTTCATAGAGGCGGAACATCGGACGGCTGATCGGGTGCTCTTCTTCCGTATAAAGCTTTCCCACAAACAACCAAGTCGCCACCTTTGCGAGCCAAGCCGGTCGGAAACGATAAGGATCAAGGCGCGTAAACAGCAATCGAACGGCGGGGGCCAAGGTAATCGCAAGGATCGCAGCCATCGCCAAAGCCAGGTTCTTCGTATACGCGAGGGGTTTGAAAAGTCGCCCTGCTTGGCCTTCCAGGGCAAAGATCGGCAGAAAGGCGACGGCCATGATCAACAAAGAATAAAAGGCCGAGGGGCCGACCTCCTGCATGGCGCGAATCAAAACCGCCCGAATATCTCCTTTGCGTCCCTTCTTGTCCCATTGCTCGATGTGCTTATGCGCGTTTTCCGACATGACGATCGAGGCGTCCACCATGTCGGCCACGGCGACCGCGATGCCGCCGAGCGACATGACGCTCGAGGTAATCCGCATGAAGTACATCGGGATGAAGCTTAAGATGGTGGCAATCGGAAGACTGGTGATGGGCAGTAATGCGCTGGGGAAATGAAGAAGGAAAACAATGATAACCAGGCTCACGATGACCATCTCAGCGGTGAGTGCCTCGGTAATTGTGCGAATCGCTTCCTTAATCAGTTCCGACCTGTCATAGGTCGTCACAAGCTCAACGCCCTTTGGAAGCGAAGGGCGAATCTCTTCGATCTTGGCTTTGACTCGCCGAATCACGTTTAATGCATTCTCACCGTCACGCATAATGACAATGCCACCGACGACATCCCCTTGGCCATCCAAATCCGATACGCCACGACGAATATCCGGTCCCATAACTACTTGGGCGACATTTTTAATCAGGACAGGAGTTCCTCTCGACGCCATCGGTAAAGATCCCGATTCTGATCCAGACATCCCTGGAGAGAGTGCTGCCGCATTTGTGGGCATTGCTCGACTCGGAAGGCCGATGACAATATTCTCAATATCTTTAATCGATTTGGCGTAACCCCGACCGCGAACCATGTACTCAGCGCCGGCAAATTCAACAACCCGTCCGCCCACATCGTTATTTCCATCACGAATCGCATCCACGACTTTCATCAGAGGAATGTTGTACGACGACAATGCGTTGGGATCAACGATCACTTGGTATTGTTTTTGGAAACCGCCAATCGAGGCGACTTCCGCTACACCGGGAACAGCTTGGAGCAAATAACGCAAATTCCAATCTTGGAAACTACGAAGATCCGCCAGATTATTTTTCCCTGTTTTATCAACGAGTGCGTATTGAAACACCCACCCAAGGCCCGTGGCATCCGGCCCCAGTTCCGTCCGAACCCCTTCCGGTAATCGGGGCGTTATTTTGGAGAGATACTCAAGTGTCCGGCTCCGCGCCCAATAGAGGTCGGTCCCGTCCTCAAAAATGACGTACACATACGAAAAACCGAAATCGGAAAAACCACGAATGGCTTTGACTTTCGGCGCACCCAAGAGAGCGCTGACGATCGGATAAGTGACCTGATCTTCGATAATGTCAGGGCTTCGGTCCCAGCGTGAATAAATAATAACCTGCTTGTCCGATAAATCGGGGATTGCGTCCAAGGGCACACGCTTCATGGCGTAGAGGCCAGCCACAACGGCGGCGGCCGTGAAGATCAGAACGATAAATTTGTTCCGGGCGCAGAATTCAATAATTCGTTCAATCATAAGTGGGTCCTAATGTTGATGCGTCGTCGACGTTTTTTCTGACGACGCCTGACCAGATTTCTGTCCTGCGCTCTGAATCGCCGCTTTGATTTTCGATTCGGAATCGATCAAGAAATTGGCGGATGTCACAACTCTGTCCCCTTCCTTGAGACCCGCCAACACTTGGAAATAATCGTCGCCCTGTTTACCCAATTGCACCTCGCGAGGTTCAAATTGACCGGGAGTTTTCTCGACGAAAGCCAGCTGACGAGTACCTGTCGGCATAATGGCGCTCTTGGGGACAGCAAGGAAACGCCCCTGCTCGGTTTTAAGATGGGCGGTAACGTACATTTCGGGTTTTAAGATTCCACCAGCGTTCAGCACTTCAATGCGAGCTCGTAATGTGCGTGTTTCTGGATTCAGAACCGTATCAACTGACTTAACGGTCCCTTTTAAGACGCGACCTTCAAGCGAAGGTCCCGTTAATTCCACGGCCTGACCAATCTTTACAGAAGACGCTTCGTACTCATACACGTCGGCATAAACCCAAACCGATTCTCCGGCCTTGGTAACCAATAAATTTGATGGGTCATAGTCCGGCTGACTCACTTTTTCGATTTGGTCTTCCGAAAGACCCATCTGGCGCAAGCGAAGTTTTGCGGCTCGCACTGTCCTCTCGCTCTCCGTTTGATAGGGAGATGTTCCGCTATCCGTCGCGGATGGAAGATTCGCGAGCGTCTGCTGATATTCAACGATGGCGCTATAAAGATTGGGGTCATAAGCCACACGCGCAGAAGCTTGGATGGTCGCGATGATCGGCCTTTTCTCGAGCACCGAGATTTCCACTCCGATCAACTGTTGTTGGGATGGAACCATCTTCACATTCGCCTGCCCAGGTATCTCTATATCGCCATGTTCCTCACCTTCGTAAACAGGAACGTAATCCATGCCCATATCATCTTTCGCCGGCACAGGGGACGTTACTTGTGGATTCATTGGATGCCGATAAAAGAGAATCTTTTTTTCTTTGGATTCCATTTGAATCTCATCTTCTTTTTCCGTCGGAACAAGCCGCATATTGCAGATGGGACAATCGCCGGGCTTATCAGAAACAATCTGCGGGTGCATTGGGCAGTAATATTGCTGGTGAGTACCGTCGGCCGCGGCATGATCTTTCTCGGCTTTGCGGCATCCAACTGTCCAGCCAATCACCCCTAAGAGCAAAAGGGTAAAAAACAAATAAGTCCCGATTTTTTTAATGTTCATTGGGCGCCTCCAATTCTTTTTTATGAAGCGCTTCTTTTGCTCGTAACAGGTCAATTCCAACCCATCGTTCGAGTTCGCTCCAGTGTTCTCCATAATGGAAAAGCTGATTTTCATATTCGATATTTGCGGTTATCCACGCGCGGAAAGCTTCCAAGAAACGAATGAAATCACCACGCCCACTCACGTAATGCTCACGCGTCACGTCCAACGTCCCGCGAGCTGCGGGCAAAAGACCCTGGACATAACTCCGAGTCAAGCGCAAATAGGTATTGGTTTCGGTGAACTCCATATGAACCATTTTGCGAACCATGTTTCGCATTCCTTGAGATGCAGATTCGGCTTCCAAGAAATGTGCTGTGGCGGCGCGAATTTCGCCACGCGGGCGTGAGAACCACAAAGGGAAAGTTACAGATACGCCCACCTCTCGGCCCGCGGGGCCTTCAGCCATTGTTTGCCGTTCATACATCACCCCAAAGTCGGGGGCGTATCCCAAGCGGCTGCGTTTTTTCATGGCGTGGCTGTGATCAACTTCATGCATTGCCACAGCAACCATAGGGCTTGATGTTTCAGACAGCGCTTGTAGGTCTACGAGTGAAACAGGAATATCAACCACCTCCGGAGCTTTTGTTTTACCCCACGCAGTCTCTGTAGGTTGATTCAAAAGTGTATTTAGCTCGATTTGGATTAAGGTCTTTTGCTGTTCCTGCTCAAATAACATGTTTTCCATCTTTCGCAGTTCTGTTTGAGCCATAAACACATCGGCCGAAGTGGACTGGCCTGAACTCAGTCGCGCTTGAGCTGTTCGTAAGATATTTTTCATGAGTTCAACGCTTTGACGCGCCAGTTCAATGGAACGGTCGGTGAGGTAAAGCTGGTAATACCGCGCTCGCACATCACGATAAACCTCAAGAATTTTGTCGCGATATTTTGACTCCGCTATACGGGCTTCGTGATATTTCATTTTTGAGTCGGTGGAGAGCTTCCCAGGAAATGGGATCATTTGCTCGACTCGATATTGTTTCATGGTTTCCGGCTCAACACCTTCCATACCGCTCGGTATTTTTTCGTCAACATAGGAAAAGGTTGGGTCTGGCCAGGTTTTTGCAGGGCTAATTCCAGCTTTCATAGCTTCCCACCCCTGCATACTGGATGTGATGTCCGGATTTCTCTCTCGCGCCATCAATAGGACATCTTCTAGCGAGATCGGCTCATTTGATTTCGGCTCTTGGGAATAACCGATAGAAATGAACGAAATTAATAGAAAGAATAAATAACACAAATAATTTTTTTTCATAACACACCTGTGGCCATACAGAAAACGGCCTTTATTGATTTTCTTATTGGGGACGAAAATGCTGCTTAATTAAGCAGCGACAGGTGTTGCGGGAGGAGCGCGAAACTGCGGGATGGAACGCCTAAGAAGGTCTGTACGCACAGACTGAATCGAAGGATCAACGTCACTAAAAATTAGATAAGGCTTTACGTCGTCAACAACAAGCGTACCGACAGACACCAAATCAAAATGAGCCGCGAATTTGAATGGAACGTCGGCAATTGCGGGATGTGCGGCTTGAGACAACATCGGACAATCTGTCTTTTCCGTCGGAATCGGACAGCAGTCTTCTAAACCTTTTTCGGTCGGGCAGCAACAAGAGGGGTTAGGGGCAGACATCATCTTCAAACACTGCGCTTGGCTCCACGCTGATCCAGTGGTTCCCAGGGTCACAATGCTCAATATAAAAATGAAAAGCCCTTTCTTAGCCATTAGAAGCTAAGTATACCTCCAAAAACCATCGCCAACAACGACAATTAAGAAACGGGCTTTGTTTTCTTCATGGATTCTAAAATTGCACGTGCCAAATGAATAAGGTTCTTATCGATGTCACGTGCGCTCGAGGCGACTCCGCCCGATCCAAGGCCAATCGCGAGTGACGTGACCCAATCGCTTCCTTGAGAATGGGCATATACACCCGCCGAAACAACGCCGATCAAAATCGGCAACAAGGCGTTCCACCCGCGCTTACGCTCTCCCCATGTGTCCGTCTTGAGTATTCTCTTCGCGGCCGCCGTGACGAACGGTATGGCGGCGGTGATAATTGCGATCATGCTTGCTGGTTCCATTTGATGTGTCCTCCTCTATAATTCGGCTCGGAAAATCTGGAGATTCCATGAATTTCCAGGGCACGACTTTTGTCTTGGAATTTTTAATCGGTCAAAAACTTCTCGGTGGCCGATCACTTGCTCTTTGGGGATGTTGAACGCCTTCATAAAAGCGCGGGTCACTTCCAAATTGAAATTCCACAGGGCGGGATCTGGCGATATGGCGTCGTAGTTTCCAATGCAACAGATCCCGATAAAATCCTCGTTGAATTTATTTGAAACGCCGGCCACGCCCGCGTGAGCGCCGGTCATGGATAGAGAGCGGCCCCACGAGAACACCGGCTTGCCGTCGACGAGTTCCGTCCCCGCGTGGTAACCAACCGCGTTCCACGGCTTCTGGAAGACCTTGCCCTGATGCAAAGCCAACCGGCGTTCGAATCCCTCTTTGGTGACGATGTTGAAATCAATCCGGTAACTGGTGTGATACTTCACGATGGAATCCCAATCCCGCGTCACTTTGTCGGGTGACGCCGAATGGTGCCAGCATATGCCCTTCCATTTCCGGGCGTTCTTGATTGGGATGCTCAAATTCAAAGCCATCGATCTATCCTCCGAATAACCTGACCTTCACAACTTGGTACGCGAGCGCAATCATCCCGCCCATGACGCCAGTGAAACTCACCCAGAAAATGCCCGCCATGATCCGGCCCAAGACTTTTTCCAGATGAACCACCGTGGATTTCTCGGCGATTAATTCATGTTGGAAGTCGTTCAACTTGACCGCCATTTCCATGATCTTGGCGGAATTCTCACGGCCCGTTTGGGCGACGCCGAGATTTAAGCGGTCGTCCAGATGAGCGATGCACTCCTTGTTGGCGTGATCTTTCTGAAAGAGCTCGCTCACCTGCTCTTTTAATTTGTCGATTTTCTCGTCGGCGGCGAGATAAAGCGAATAATCGTGAGGCTCGGTTTCCTTCTCCACGTTATTTCTCCTGATAGTTCACGATAAAGAACACTTTCTGCCCCGCTGATATGCCCACGATCACCGCATTCACCAGCTCATTCACATTGCCTTCGAGGTTCAACTCGACGTAACCGCCGGTTTGATCGCCCCGATAAACCTTGTGAATGAGTTTGTTGGTGGTGGCGAAGCGAATATCCACTTCGGCTCCTGTTGCGGATTCCAGCGTGATTACAGCCCCGCGCACAGTGATCTTCTTTCCTGCTGCGGGAGTTATCAGTGTGACCGTTCCGGGGCCCACTTTTTCCAGCGTAACGGTGGTGAGCCCAAAGTTCGTTCCTACCACAGCAACGGGTAGCGGATTCACTTCCGACACGCGTCGAATTTCATTGGTTTGCTCGAAGAGAAGCGTCGGCGTTCTATTTCCGTCTCTCAAAGCGTCTTGGTTTGCCATTGTTGATTCCTCCTTGGGACGACCGTCCCTATACCTCAGTCATCTCCGCCTCGATGGTGTGTCCGGCGGTTTTGAATAAATCGGTGTAGGGAAACGGAATCTCTTCCAGTTTCCATGCGACGTCGTAAATGTCGCGCGTTCGGAATTTCGGCTCCGGCCAGAACGTCACTAAGGCGTTTGTTTTGAACGTCTCTTCCAAGACGTCCTTTAATTCCTTTGAAACCTGTTCCACCGTCCAGCGGCACATGTATTTGTCGCGGCCACGGAAAGCCACAATCTTTCCGCCCAAGGTTCGGAGCGTCCCGGACTCCACCAGCTCGCGCTTCGGCTCATAACGAGTAAAGTTCGGCAACGCCACGAGTAGCCTCCCCGCGTAAATCTCTCCAAGCGTTTTCAACTCGTTCTGAGATTGGCTCGTCTCAATCGCGATGATGATCTGGGCGGTTAATTTCGGCGGGAAGGTGATGATGGCGTCGGTCGTCAGCAACTCACCAGAGAACACTGTTTCTGGATTGTTGGAGTTCAATTCGGTGAGCGTGATGGTGACCTTCTTGAAATTGGTGTTTCGGAAGATGATGCTGTCGATGATCTCTTCAAAGAAAATCGTCCCTTTCTTGAATCCCAAGGTCAGGGACCATGAAATTCCAAATCCCTCCAAACCTGTTGTGGAAATCCATTGGGTGTCGGGGTCGCCGTCTTTCACATTCGGAACGGTGGATTGGTTCTCTGGTTGCGCCGCGCCGACGGATGAGGACACCGCCACCGCGTCCGGCGTGACGGCGTCCAACGACAAGATCAGCGGCGTGTCGTCAATGAGCGGCTCAATCTCCCAAGACAGGAATTGGATCTCTGGTCCCGGCGATTGAGAAAAAAGGCTGAGTTCAACCTCGACAAAAGCGCCGGGCGGCACATCCAAATTAAGTTCGTTCCCGAAAACACTGGGAACAAATTGACCGGAATCTTTGAACGAGACGTTGATGAGATCCTCCACCGAATCGGCGGATCGCGCTTTAATGCTGATTGGCGCGGGATCGGTTTGTATGAGCGTGGACGGAATAACTTTAATTGTTTCGAGTCGGCCCCTCGCCCCCAACGAATCTCGAAACCGGATGAACCCGCTGGACGCTCCGCTCGTTGGGATATTCGTCTCGACGGAATCAAAGAGTTGAGTGGTACCGGACGGCATGTCGGAAAGGTCGCTATCGCCCAGCACCAGCCACCTTTGGTTGTCGTTGATCTTGATGTTGAGCGGCTGGAGGCTGGTATCAAACCGAATGACCGACTGGTCGTCCTTGGCCTTGATGATCAATACGCCGCCGATAACGGAAATCTCAAAGGTCCACAACGTGGCTTCTTTGCCGGCAGGAATCACTTGATCGCCGGCTCCCGGTACCCACGTTTGGGTCGCCTCATTCCAACCCACAAACACGCCATCAGATCGGCAGGCCACAATTCCGAATCGGTGCGACCCATCTCCTCCCTTGGCTCGGCGGATGATGATGGTGTGGTGCGTGGTAGATGTGCCAAGACCGCCCACACGAATATCGTTGGGGGTCGGCAACGTCGGGCCATTGAAGACCGAAAAGACGTTGAAGGTCGCTCCGTTCTGCATGGCGGCTAAATCTTCCAGTTTCCACCGAACCGTGGCGGTGAAGGCGGCGGGGACGGTAGCGGTCTTGACCAGAATCGCATCGGCGTCTCCGCCCAAGATGTTCATCCGCAAGAACCCCAGCGACGAGAACACGTTGGCGTTTCGCTGATAGACCGACCAATCGGACCCGATCACGAAGGCGTCGAACAGGTCTTGGAACACGGGCGAGAGCGTCGCCATGCCGTTCACAATCGCGATGGAGGATGATTTCTCAATAGCGCGGCCCCAATCAGAATTGGAATCGATGATCCGCCGGTATGTGAGAATCGGTTTGGCCTCTTCCGGCTCCGGCGCGGGTGTGGCCTCCGGCGTGAACTCCAGCGCGTACAATTCCAAGATGGGTGATGGCGACGCTTTGGTAAGCGACAATTTCGTCTCAAAAAACTTGGCCATCGGGGTATTGAGAACGGCCTTCTCATAGAGATTCTGCGGGTTGCCCGGATCAAACGATCCCGGTTGTGTCGCCACGATGGAGCCAAATGAGGCCGCTTCTAATTCCGCGACGGTGTTGCCGGAACGGAATTGCAGTTCCACTTTGTCACCGACAACGGGAATCTGCCGCCGGAACTCAAAGTTCTCCAGTTTGGTGTTGACGCCAAAGCTGTGACGCAATCGAAGGAAACCCATTGGTAATTCCACGGGCGGTGAATTGAGATAGAGGTAGTCGAGGTCAAAAGCGACACCGAAAGAGGAGTTAAAGAGCGACGTTGATCCAATGTCGAAGAAAATATCGCCGCCAAGATCCCGGACAGTAGGAGAAACGCTCGTTTCCAACAAAATATTCGCAGGGTTGTCGGAGTGATAGAGGAGGTATTTGATCCCGTTCCCAACTCGCGTGGCTTTGAGATTAAAGATATGAGGATCGTTGGCGAGAAATCCGTTCTGGACATTGATATTCGGCCATGTCCCGGAACCAGAGGCGTGAATCGTTCCGCTCCCGTCCACCATCCGGGCGTCGTAGCTGACATTGAAATTGTTCTGCGTGTTGAACCGGAATTCGTGAAGCAACTTCGCTGTTCGTGCCGCCCCGTCCAGCGCAGTTCGTGTGCCCTGCAATATTCCGATCACAAACTGGCCGGAATTAAATATGGGAGCGAGCCGCCTCAACCGAAAGCGCAGTTCCATCTCCCAATCGCCCTGCGCGACATCGCGGATCATATGGATATGCTCGCCGGATCCGCTTGTGTTCTGATATTCGAAACTTAAAAATCCTCCCCCTTCCGTTGGCTTTGGGTTCAGGTCAATGGCCCGACTGATTCGGAAATAGAAATCATGGGTCGGAACAAATTGCGTGTTCCATTGTCCCGTGCTTCCGTTGAGGAACATCAGGTTCTGGCCGGGAAGATCCTGGGATAGATCGTAAAGCCAATTGA
Source organism: Elusimicrobiota bacterium (assembly GCA_022072025.1). Lineage (NCBI taxonomy): Bacteria > Pseudomonadati > Elusimicrobiota > Elusimicrobiota bacterium. The sequence continues at coordinate 665 of JAJVIP010000026.1, read as the reverse complement.
TATGTTCGCCGGATGATCCGATGGGATTGGTGGTGAAGACAATCCACAACTTTTGGCCGGACGGAAGGGGCGGGAGATCGGGAAAATCAAACACCGTCCACCCGTTGATCGGCGTCAAGCTGGCGTAAGGGATCGTGCGGGAAGCCAGAATGTTCCCGGAGGGTTTCCCGCTGTCATCATCCCGGATTTCGACAATCAAATCCGGAGAGATCGTTGTTATGACGAACTCTTCGAGCTTCAGCTGGATCTCGCTTAATTGAATCGGTATCGGCAGGGTGAACGACTGTGCGAGCTTGGTTCGTAAGTTGGTGACGCCCAGCGGCTCATCGGACGGACCCGGTGGATCAAATGCGGCAATCAGGGAATTGGTGATGTGGCCTTTCCAAAGCGGATCCCGCGAGCCATCGTTGAAATCATCCGCTAATAACAACGGCGTCGCGCCCGCAGACAGGACGCACCCCGCGTCATCAGTATCGATGCCGACGTTTTCGACCGCCTGATCCCATTCCGCTTTGGTGTCGAAGGTTAGTTTCGGCATTATTATGTGAAGAGTTCAGTTATGTGTTGTGTTAAGGCTTTTGCCTTTGTAGCCGCGACACAAAATTCTGAATTCTTCACCCTCCCTTGAACGCCTTGTAAGCGCCGTTTACTGACCGCATCCTTTC
>JAJVIP010000025.1 GCA_022072025.1 Elusimicrobiota bacterium | reverse complement strand
GCCACAGTTGCGTGTGCTCAACGCACTTTGTGAATCCAGTCGCGACGGCGAGCGAAAAGGTATCTGCCAAAGCGGAATATATTCCTTCGCCCGATTCCCTTCTATCCTTCAGCGATTTTTCCAAGTCTTTCTTCCACCCTCCCAAAACTCTCGCCTAATTGTTCCAACGGGGACTGCTGTCCCCTGTAATTCACATCAACCAACAGCCACCATTTAGGGTTTTTCTGTGCCCTAGCAACGTTTCATACTTAGGAACTATTTATGCGAAAAAAACTATCTGTATCAATCTGTCTTCTTTCTTTTTGGACAACGTCGGTTCACGCCGGTGAATCTCCGCCCTGCGAGATTACGACTGCGCAGGATATTCTGTCTTGCGCCTTAAAAAACCATCCCGACCTGCTTAGGGCGGAGATCCAATTGAAGAATTTAGGCGCTTACGACACCTTGGCGCGTCAGCGGCCAAACCCGGAGTTGGAATCAGAAGCCGCCAGTCAAAATGGAGACGACAATCCTTCATTCAAAGCGCAAGCCGCTTATTTGCACACAATCGAACTTGGAAGCAAACGAAAAAGACGAGGGCTCCAAGCAACCGCACAAAAAGACCTTATCCTGGCTCGAGCGGCACTCGCTAAAGAGGAGGTTGCGCGAAAAACGGTTCTTAATTTGCATCGGTTGCGGCAAATCTCCTCGGAAAAGAAAATTGTTGATGAGGCTTTGTCCACGTTCGCCACGATCATCAAGCAATACAAATCGCGCCCAGCGTTGAGCCCCGAACAGAATGTTTCTCTCAATGCGTTTATTCTGGCGCAAGGCCTCTACGTTCTGAAAAACTCCGCACTCTCCCAGGAACAGGAGTTGTTAAAGGCTTATTTTGATATCGCGACGGGTGTTCCCTTTGAAACAGTCTTAGAAAATCTTCCTGAGAAAAAAGGAACCTGGCCAAGCGTCGAAGCGTCAACGGAAGCCTTAACGGTTCGGGGTTCACAGCTTCAGGCATCTCTGGCGCAAGCGGCGGTAGCGAAATCCGAATTCGATCTGGCAGCAAGCGCAGCTAAACCCGATTTGGAGATCGGACCGATGGTTGAGATTGAGAGAGGGCGAAATCAAGACTCTGAAAGTTACGGCGGGGCTCTAAATCTGCCGCTCCCACTCTATCAACAGAATCAAGGTGGCATCGCATTGGCGAAAGCCGAATCGGAGCAGGCGGATTTATCCGCACAACTTCGCCGTCGAGAGCTGAACCTTGAGTTGCAGGCGCTCATGAATAATTACCGGCATGCTGTGTCATCGTTTAAAAACATTCCCACCGTCTCTCAAATGGAAGCCAAACACAAGAACATGGAGGAGTTGTTTGAGCGAGGTATTGTTTCGGCCGCGCTCATCATTGAAGCGCATCGATTAATGGCAGAGTTCGCCAAAGAACAAAACGAGCATGAATTAAAAGCGATTGAAGCGCTTTGGACCATTTACGCTCTGCAAGGAAAGATATTGGAGGAGCGTCTATGAGAAATCAATTTCTATTGATCAAGTTGTTCGCTGGGATGTTGATAGCGGCCCCGATATGGGCGGAAGATCCGCATGGTCACAAGCATGGCGAAAGCCACCACGATGAGCAAGAAGCACCTCATAAAGGTGATAGTCACGAGGAAGATCACGAGGGCGAGGCCGGCGATGATGAGGAATTGTCTTCAAGCATTGGGCCAGGATTTGCGGTGACGGAGGCGGACCACGACCAAGGATTTAAATTATCCGAAAAAGCCGTCAAGACATTGGGGCTTGAGTGGAAGCCGGTCCAGGCTGCCGCCGCATTATCAGTTCCTTCATCAAGCCTTGTCTTTTTCAAAGACGAGGCGGGTGTTTATCGAGTTCGAGATGGCTGGATCAAGCTAATTGAAGGCGAGGTGGAAATCACCGGAAAATCAGCTCGCTTCATTCCACAAGAAAGAACCGCTTTCAGATCCGGCGACCATATTGTCACGGCAGGGGTGCCCCTTTTGCGCGTGACAGAACTCGACACGTTCAGCGGCTCCGAAGCCGGCCACGCGCACTAGGAGAAATTTATGATCCAAAAACTTGTTCGATTTTCCGTCACAAATAGAAACGTTGTATTTTTTATCACGATCCTGCTGATGGGGCTCGGGTGGTTTAGTTTTCAATCCCTTCCAATTGACGCTGTCCCTGACGTCACCAACAATCAAGTTCAGGTCAACACCGCCGTCGAAGGGTTGACCCCGGAGGAAATAGAACGCTACATCACCGTTCCCATTGAAAACGGAATGGGCGGCATCGCTCATCTGACTCAAACACGTTCCATCTCCCGATTCGGATTATCGCAAGTGACCCTGGTGTTCGAGGATCATGTCGATGTTTTCCGCGCTCGCCAGATGGTGTCGGAGCGGCTTCTTGAAGTGTCGTCTGAGCTGCCCAGAAATATTCAACCGAAATTAGGGCCGGTCACTTCCGGTTTGGGCGAGATATTTTTCTATTCGATTGAATTCAGCGACTCAAAAAATGGAGCGGATCGGTTTGAAGAGTTGATGGAACTTCGCTCGATACAGGATTGGTTTGTAAAGCCGCGGCTCTTGACAGTGAAGGGCGTGGCGGAAGTGAATACCATCGGCGGATTCGAGAAGCAATTCCACATCCAGCCTGATCCGCAAAA
>JAJVIP010000024.1 GCA_022072025.1 Elusimicrobiota bacterium | reverse complement strand
CCGTCGATTCGAAGATCAAGTTCTCGTAGGAGGTGGAGAAGCGGGTGAGAACATAGGTGTTGATCGAGGCGTCGTTGTTGCCGGTGTAGACCACCGTCGAGCTTGACCCGATCACCTTGGTGCCGTAGGTGATATCTTCCGAACCGTGGAGTTTCAGTGTGCCGGAAGAGCCAAGAACCAAGTTGGCGTTAACCAATAAATTATTTCCATTTAGAGACAGCGTGCCGGTCGCGATGGTTACGTCTTGCCCGGAGGCGTTCCAGTCGGCGCTGGAAAGAAGCGTCAAGCTCCCACCGGACTTGTTGATGGTGATGTCCCCGTCCGGCTCGTTTCCGCCTTGGTCCAAGTAGGTTTGGTCGTTGCTCCCAGAGAAAATAAGTTTCGCAGAGCCGCCGCCGGCTATGGCTTGGATTGTTACATCTCCTTGAACTTCCATTGTGCCTGTTGCCAAAGCGCCCTTTCCATTAACAAAATTACCCATCGCAATTAGCGTATCTCCACTGGCAATATTCAATGTTCCGTTCGCGCCGCCACAGAGTGAGGCGTTTGTGACAACATTATTCAGGGTGAGTGTGCTATCAACATCAATAGTGTAAACAGAGCCAGAGCATAAAGCCTCTGTTGGAGTGAATGAAATTGTGCCGCTGTTATGAGTGAAGGTGCTTCCTATCGCCACCGAAAAGATGGTGGCGGATCCGGTGTAGCCATAGCCGCTGTTTCTTCCAATTGCCAGCATTCCTGTTGGAGCGGTGAATGAACCCTCTGCCAAAGAGAAAGAACCAACTTTAAAATCTATCGTGCCATTGGCGGCGTAAACATTCCCCGCAGACTTGCTGATGATGATATCCGGCAATGTGGTGTTAATTGGGCTCGCGATCGTCTGATCGCCGCTGCCGTTGAGCACAAGAGTCGCGTTTCCTCCGCCGGCGCTTGCACCGGCCACCAAGTTTCCGCGCACTTCTACGGTTCCAGTGTTAATGTATCCCTTTGTCAGGGTAAATGTTCCTATAACGATCAATGAATCGCCAGCAGAAATATAATTGGCTCCCCAACTAGTGTCACAGCGCGACATCAAAAACTCAACATTATTGAGAGTCATGGACCCATTAACATCCATGGTAAATATCTGGGCAGAACAACCAGATTCGGAAGGTGTCAATATGAGCGAACCGTTGTTGTGAGCAAATGTCCCGCCGGTTTGAGTAAAAAACGTGGTGTTGGCAGTAAACCCTTTTCCCACTTCCATCGTACCGCTGGTGCTGGTGAATGTCCCTCCGGACAAACTAAAGATGCCGTTTACATCGATCGTTGTGGTCGAACCTAAGAACTGCCCACCTGACTGAGAGTAACCGCCCATTGTTAACGTACTCGATTGTTGATCGAAAACCCCATTCATAATGGTCATGGTGCTTGAGACCGTGAAGTTTTTGTTGAGGTAGATGGTACCAGTGTAGCCGCCGGTCACCGTCATGCTGGCGACTGTGCCTTGGAATGCCGCATCCACCGTGGATGGATACACGCTGTAGCCATCAAACACAACCGTGTGTGTACTCTTCGGCGCATCCGCCACGCCGGGGCCGCCTGAGAAGAACGCCCAGTTGCCGGCATCCGACCAATTCCCAGGCGCTGATGCCACCCAATACCTAATCCCTTCATCCCCAAACTGCCAATTCACGTTATTGCCCAGGTTCACACCGCCATCGGCAAACATCGTTTTCCCGCCGTTGGGGCTGGCGTTTGAATCACGTACCCCTCGCAATCCCACAAGCGTTTGAGAGGAACCGGTATAACTGAAATACCACACCGTCCCAGGATCCCCGCTCGACAAAACAGAATTATTCTTCCACTCCACCGCATTCGTCGCATACTGTGTGGTGCCGGGAGTGAAATAGAGCGTCGATCCCGCTGTGACCGCTCTTAAACCATAGAACGTGGTCGAACCGGAGAGTGTTTGCGAGGTGCCGCTGAATGTGACGGTGCTGTTGGTGGTGGTCAGGTTGCCAGTCGCCATTGTCCAGTCGCCGGTCAGGTTCAATTCATTATTAACCGTCAGGGTACCCGGCGTGTTAATCACAATGCTGTGGAAAGCGTCATTGGCATTGACTGATCCCGTGCCCGCAAACGTCACCGTGCTGGTTCTCTTCGTGAACGCGCCCGCGCCCGTGTCACTCCATCCAACGGTTGTAATGTTGTAGGTGCTGGCCGACACGTCCAACGTTCCCGCGGTTAAGGTGATGGTGCCGCTGGAAGAAAGCGCATCGTTCATCGACCAGGTCGCGCCGCCGTTTAACGTCAGATTGTTGAACGGCTCTCCGCCAGAAAGAAGATTCTGCGTGCCGGAAGAACCATCCAACACCACGGTTCCGCTGTGAGTGAGTTTTCCGCCGTTGTTGTACCAGCTGGAGGACACATTGATTTGATTGGCCCCAGCCTCCAATTTCCCGGCGTTGATGGTGAGGTTGCCGTCGACATCCAAATTGCCTGCGAGCGTATGCGTGGAGCGCCAAATGCCAGGTTGGTATCCTGCGCCCAAAGCGGCGATCTCGACGGTGGAGAGCGCCCGGTTGTAAATGCGGACGTCATCGATCGCCCCGTCAAAGGTGCGATCACGCGTGCCGGCATTGCCAATCATTACGAAATTCGCGTTGGTTGAGACCGCGCCTGATTGTGCGATGGGACCTCCGATGGAGACGCCGTCTTTATACAAACGGATGTTCGCGCCGTCATAAACGAGTGCCACGTGCTGCCAAACATTGGTTGTAAAGCTGTTGTTTGAACCACTGATTGAAACCCCATTGATATAACCGGACCAGCGGGAGCTATTACTGTCGACGAGAAGCATGTACACCCCCGTTCCGCCCTTCTCGACGACGCGACCGAAAGATCCCTCGCCGAAACTTCTTGGGTTTACCCACGCACAAATCGAAATTTGCGCCATTCCTTCCAAAGCATCCGAGTCAGAGATTAAAACGATGTCATCCGCGCCGTCAAAATCCAGCCCGCTCCCATTGGCAAACCAGGTAACGGTCGAGCCGGCGATCCAATCGGTGGCTGGATCCATTGATTGAAGGTTGCCGTTGTGACTGTAACCGGAAGCATCCGCCGCGGTGGCCGACCCGGTTAAATCATCCAGTTTCCAATACCCCACCAAGCCGTCGTTGATGATCAGGTCGTTGAAAGTGGGGGTGCCGGAAACGTCAACGGTATGCTGCCCGCCACCCGCCAACATCACTCGGCCATTGTTGTGATTAAACGTCCCGCCAGTAAACAGAGCGGAGCTGGAGATCTTGAGTAAGTTGTTGGTTGACGTGAACGCGCCGCCTGAAAGTGAGAAGATGCCGTTGACATGAATCAGCGTGGATCCTCCTGTAAACGTTCCTCCTATTATATGGGCGCGGCCCAATGTCATCGTGCTGGTTCCCTGGTTGAATGTGCCGGCGCTCAACGTGAACGTCCCGGAGGAGATGAAATTGTTCAGCGTTCCGCCGAATGTCCCGCCCGCTTTGTTTAAGTGGAAGTTGTAGAACGGCTGGCTGTTGGTGTTGGTCACCGTTTGGTTCTGTGTGCCGGTGAAGAGAACCGTCGAGGTGTTCACATTGAAGCTGCCGCCCGTCAGAGACAAACTTCCGTTCAATGTCACAACGCTTGTTCCAAGGTTGATGGTTCCGGTGTTTTGGCTCAAAGCGCTTGACACCGTCAAGTCGTAACTCTGGGTGTTAATCGTCCCGCTGTAACCATTGAGGGTGAGGGTCGAAATCACCACGGTTGTGTTGATGTTGGCGGTTCCATTGCTCCCACCCACGCCGTCAAACACCACCGTGTGCGACGATGCCGGCACACCACCGGAAACCGGCCCGCCGCTGGAAGTCGACCAATTGTTGGCGTCGTTCCAGTTGCCAGCGCCCGTCGAGATCCAATACCGCTTGCCATTGTCGGGGAAACGCCAATTGGTGTTGTTGCCCAAGTCCACGCCGCCCAAACTGTTGTCGATCGTGATTCCCAGAGACGCGCTGGAGTAACTGACCGTCACATAATTCACGCTGTTGGTCGACGTGTTGTTCAAATACCACACCGCGTTCGTCGGATTGCTTGATCCCAGTACGATGCGGTTACCGGACGTTCCCGCCAAGTTGAAGCTATTGACCGTGAATGTTGAACCCGCCAAGAATTGCAGCGCCGCACCTGTCGACACATTGAAGTTCCCGCTTACGTTCAAAGCCGACGTGGTGACAAACAAATCATTCGCGGTTCCCGTCGCTTGAATGACCAGGTTGGAATAGTAGGTGGTGAAGCGTGTTAAAGTGTAAGTGCTCATCACCGCGTCTGCGTTCCCCACGAACATCACGGTGGAGGAAGATTGGAACAGCTTACTGCCGAACGTCACATTCTCCGCCCCTTGCAATTTAATGGTGCCCGACGAAGCTATCGTCAACACACCATTTACCGCCAAGGTAGAACCGTTGAGCGACAGCGTTCCCGTCGCAATCGTCACATCCTGCCCCGAGGCATTCCAATCAGCATTTGAGAGTAGGGTGACCGTCCCGGAAGTCTTGTTGATGGTGATGTCACCATCCGGCTCATCCCCGCCTTGGTCGAGGAAAGTTTGATTGCCGGAACCGGTAAAGGAAAGCAGAGTCGTTCCTCCGCTCGCGCTGGCGCCGATAACAACGTTTCCTTGAACCTCAATTGTGCCGCCGTTAAGAATATTATCGTTGAATGTGAAAACGTCGGCGACAACGAGCGTATCGTTAGCGGCAAGTGTAAGTATGTCATCCCATCCGGTAGCAACTGTGAGGCTTCCAAGAGCAAGGTTCGTTGGAACATTAACTGTCATAGACCAGTTGTTGACAAACATCAGTGTTCCTGAGTTGTGTGTGAATGTGGATCCTGCCATAACAGTAAAACCATCATCTACACCCGAAGCGCTCACGCCCATATTTCCTGAGGGTGCGGTGAATGAGCCATTCAAAAGTTGAAATCCACTGACGAAAAGTGTTGTCGTACCCCCCGCAGGGCTGACATTCCCGGTGGTTTTATCGATGATGATGCCGGGCGCATAGCCTGTGCCACTCACCGTATAGGTTTGGTCGCCACTGCCATTTAATTTGATTTTGGTAGTGCCGCCGCTAGAAACGGAACCGGTCAAGGTTGGACCGAACACAACATTCCCCTGAACCGCTACTGTTCCGCCATCTAGAGTGAAAAGATTGCTGATCATCAAGTTACCCGTAATATTCAGCGTGTCACCACTGGCAATCACAACCGAATCATCATTGCCCAACATATTGATCGTTAAATTCTTCAATGTGAGACTGGTCGGCACATCAATGGGGATGCTGACATTGCTGTTCAATTTCAATGTTCCGTTGTTGTGACCGAACGTTCCGCCTGAAACAGTAAATGCCCCAAGCAGACTTGATCCAACTTCCAGATTGCCGCTTGTGCTCGTAAACGTACCCCCAGATAAAATGAAGACTCCATCTACATCGACTGTCGCCGTCGATCCGATGAATTCACCATAAGACTGTCGATACCCACCCACGGTCAATGTGCTCGATTGTTGGTCAAACACACCATTTGAAACAGTCAGGGCGTTGGTGACGGTAAAGTTCTTGTTGAGGTAGATGGTACCGGTGTAGCCGCCGGTCACCGTCATCGACGCGACTGTTCCGGCGAATGATGCGTCCACCGTCGACACATGCACGCTGTTGGCGTCAAACACCACGGTGTGACTGCTCTTGGGAGCGT